>DATCGH010000829.1:0-2475 GCA_036509055.1 Caldimonas sp. | reverse complement strand
CGGCGCTGGATCTCCGGGTTGCCGCGCTGCACCGAGTCGAAGTCGAGCTCGGCGGCGTTCGCACCTGCGGCCATCGAGCTGGCCGCGCCGCCGCCCATGCCGATGCGCATGCCCGGCCCGCCGAGCTGCACCAGCAGCGTCCCGGCCGGGAACGCGACCTTGTGCGTCTGGCTCGCGGCGATCGCGCCCAGGCCGCCGGCGATCATGATCGGCTTGTGATAGCCGCGGCGCTGTCCGGCGACCGTCTGCTCGTAGACGCGGAAATAGCCGGCGAGGTTGGGCCGGCCGAACTCGTTGTTGAAGGCGGCACCGCCGAGCGGCCCGTCGATCATGATCTGCAGGGCGCTGGCGATGTGCCCGGGCTTGCCGTAGGGCTTGTGCTCCCACGGCTCGTCCGTCCCCGGCAGGTGCAGGTTCGAGACGGTGAAGCCGGTCAGGCCCGCCTTCGGCTTCGAGCCGCGGCCGGTCGCGCCCTCGTCGCGGATCTCGCCGCCGGCGCCGGTCGAGGCGCCGGGAAAGGGCGAGATCGCGGTCGGGTGGTTGTGCGTCTCCACCTTCATCAGCACGTGCACCGCTTCCTGGCGCGACCGGTAGGCCGGCGCGTTGGTGAAGCCTTCCGGCAGCCAGCGCTCGATCTCGCCGCCTTCCATCACCGAGGCGTTGTCGCTGTAGGCGACGACAGTGTGCTGCGGCGCGAGCGCATGGGTGTTCCTGATCATCGCGAACATCGAGCGCTCCTGGCGCTCGCCGTCGATCGTGAAGTCGGCGTTGAAGATCTTGTGCCGGCAGTGCTCGCTGTTGGCCTGCGCGAACATCATCAGCTCGACGTCGGTGGGCGCGCGGCCGAGCTCGTTGAACGACTTGTGCAGGTAGGCGAGCTCGTCGTCGGAGAGCGCCAGGCCGAACTCGCGATTGGCTCGGGCCAGGGCCTCGCCCCGGTCGCCGACGTCGACGCTGACGAGCGGGTCCGCCGGCTGCTCGTCGAACAGGTGGGCGACGGCATCGCGACCGTCGAGCACGCTTTCGGTCATGCGGTCGTGCAGCAAGGCGGCGATGGCGTCGCGCTCGGCCGCGTCGAGCGCCTTGCCGCCGCCGAGCAGGCCGCGTTTCAGGTCGATCCGGTATTCGCTGACGCGCTCGACCCGGTGCACCGCCAGGCCGCAGTTGCGGGCGATGTCGGTCGCCTTCGAGGCCCACGGCGAGACCGTGCCCAGGCGCGGGGCGACGATCAGGGTGGCGTCGGCGCGGCCGTCGTCGACGAACGGATCGCCGTATCGGAGCAAGGCGGCTGCCCGGTCGAGGTCGGCCCGCTCCAGCGGCGCGTCGCTCCAGACGACGTGCAGATAGCGGGCGCGGATCGATTCGACCTTGCCGACCGCGGCGCGGAGGCGTTCGAGGAGGGCGCGGGCCCGGAAGTCGGAGAGCGCGTTGCCGCCCTCGAAGTGATGCAGGTGCTTGCGGCTGGACATCTCGGGGCGGTGGGTGCGGAGACCCGAGGCCCCCGTGAAAACCCGCAATTCTAGGGCCCCGACGAGTCGGCTCCGGACCCCCGGTGTCGCTGTTCGCGGAGGGGCTCGGCCGAGCGGGAGAGCGGCCCGAAACCCGGCCGGCGATAATTCGAGGATGACGATTTCGATCAAGAGCGCCGCCGACGTCGAGGGCATGCGCATCGCCGGACGGCTCGCGTCCGAGGTGCTGGACATGCTCACGCCGCACGTCGTGCCCGGCGTCACCACCGAGCAGCTCGACAAGCTCGCCCACGATCACATCGTGAACGTGCAGGGCGCCGTTCCCGCGCCGCTCAACTACGCTCCGCCCGGCTACACGCCCTACCCCAAGTCGATCTGCACCTCGATCAACCACCAGGTCTGCCACGGCATTCCGAATGACCGGCCGCTGAAGAACGGCGACATCGTCAACATCGACGTCACCGTCATCAAGGACGGCTGGCACGGCGACACCAGCCGGATGTTCGTGGTCGGCAACGGCTCGATCGCCGCCAAGCGGCTGATCCAGATCACCTACGAGGCGATGTGGAAGGGGATCGCCAAGGTCAAGCCCGGCGCCCACCTCGGCGACATCGGCAATGCGATCCAGACCTTCGCCGAATCGAACGGCTTCTCGATCGTGCGCGAGTTCTGCGGTCACGGCATCGGCGCCCGCTTCCACGAGGAGCCGCAGGTGCTGCATTACGGCCGGCCGGGAACGCTCGACGAACTCAAGCCCGGGATGATGTTCACCATCGAGCCGATGATCAACGCTGGCAAGCGAGAGATCCGCGAGACCGGGGATGGCTGGACCATCGTCACCCGCGACCGGTCGCTCTCGGCGCAATGGGAGCACACCGTGCTCGTCACCGACAGCGGCTATGAGGTGATGACGCTCTCGTCCGGCTCGCCGCCGCCGCCGGCCTTCGTCAACGCGGCGTGAGCGCGGTCGTGTCCCGCGCCGGTGTCGCGAGCGAACCGGCGAACG
>DATCGH010000828.1:0-2023 GCA_036509055.1 Caldimonas sp. | reverse complement strand
GGTGCCGTTCGCCGGCTACGCGATGCCGGTGTCGTATCCGCAGGGCATCCTCGCCGAGCACCGGCAATGCCGCGAGTCGGCCGTGCTCTTCGACGTCTCGCACATGGGCCAGCTCCGCCTGACCGGCGACGACGCCGCGGCGGCCCTGGAGACGCTGGTGCCGGTCGACATCGTCGGCCTCGACCCGGGCAAGCAGCGCTACGCCCTCTTCACCAACGACGCCGGCGGCATCCTCGACGACCTCATGGTGACGCGTCGCGCCGACCACCTGTTCCTGGTGGTCAACGCCGCCTGCAAGGAAGCCGACACCACCCACCTGCGTACCCACCTTTCCACCCGCTGCCTGATCGAGCCCTTGCCCGAGCGCGCCCTGCTCGCGCTGCAGGGACCGAAGGCCGCTGCCGTCATGCAGCGACTCGCGCCCGAGCTCGCCAAGCTCACCTTCATGACCGGCGGCGAGGCGACGATCCACGGCGTCGCCTGCTTCGCCACCCGCTCCGGCTACACCGGCGAGGACGGCTTCGAGATCTCGGTCGCCGCCGCCGAAGCGGAAACGCTCGCCCGGGCCTTGCTCGCCGAGCCCGAAGTCGCTCCCGCCGGCCTCGGCGCGCGCGACACGCTGCGGCTGGAGGCGGGCCTGTGCCTCTACGGCCACGACATCGACACCACCACCACGCCGGTGCAGGCCGGGCTCACCTGGGCGATCCAGAAGGTGCGGCGTCCCGGCGGCGAGCGCGCCGGCGGCTATCCGGGCGCGGAAACGATCGCCGCTCAGCTTGCCGACGGAGCGCCCATGAAGCGGGTCGGCCTCGTCGGTCTCGAGCGCGTGCCGGTGCGCGAGGGCGCGCACATCGTCGACGACGCCGGCTTGGGCATCGGAAGGGTCACCAGCGGCACGGTCGGACCGAGCGTCGGCCAGCCGATCGCCATGGCCTACCTGCCGAGCGCGCTCGCCGTCCCCGGCACCGTGGTCCATGCCGACGTTCGCGGCAAGCGCCAGCCGTTGCGTGTTTCTCCTCTGCCGTTCGCGCCGCATCGCTACTTCCGCGGCTGATTTCCGACCTCAACCCTCTCAGGAGCAAGCGATGACCGTCAAGTACACCGAAGACCATGAATGGATCAGCTTCGACGAGGCCGGGCCGGCCACCGTCGGCATCACCCAGCATGCGCAGGACGCCCTCGGCGACGTCGTCTTCGTCGACCTGCCGGCCGTCGGCAAGACCTTCGCCAAGGGCGACGTTGCCGGCGTGGTCGAGTCGGTGAAGGCGGCGGCCGATCTGTACATGCCGGTCGGCGGCGAGATCGTCGAGGTCAACGAGGCACTGCGTGCCGACCCGTCGCTCGCCAACAGCGACCCGCAGGCCTCGGGCTGGTTCTTCAAGATCAAGGTCGCCACGCCGGCCGAGACCGATGCGCTGCTCGACCAGGGCGCCTACGACGAGCTCGTCAAGAACGCCTGAGGCCGACCCGCCTTCACCGCACCGCATCGACCGGAACACCGCCATGCTCATGTCCGCACTGAAGCCGCTCGCCGAGCTCGAGAACCCGTCCGAGTTCGTCGCCCGCCATGTCGGCATCGACGAGGACGCCGAGGCGGTCATGCTGAAGGCGATCGGCGCCCCCTCGCGCCGGGCGCTGGTCGAGGCGATCGTGCCGGCATCGATCGCTCGCGCCGCCGCCATGCGCCTGCCGGCGGTGCTCGGCGAAGCCCAGGCGCTGGCCGAGTTGCGCGGCATCGCGGCGCAGAACCGGGTGCTGAAGAGCTTCATCGGCCAGGGCTACCACGGCACCCACACGCCCGGCGTCATCCTGCGCAACGTGATCGAGAACCCGGCGTGGTACACGGCCTACACGCCCTACCAGGCGGAGATCTCGCAGGGCCGGCTCGAAGCCCTGGTGAACTTCCAGACGATGGTGACCGACCTCACCGGCATGGCGATCGCGGGCGCCTCGATGCTCGACGAAGCCACCGCCGCGGCCGAGGCGATGACCCTGGCCTTGCGCGTCGGCCATCCGGGCAAGA
>DATCGH010000827.1:0-6287 GCA_036509055.1 Caldimonas sp. | reverse complement strand
ATCCTCCTGATCGGCTTCTCGCTGCTCGCCGTGTTCCTGTGCCTCTCGGCGCTCTACGAGAGCTGGTCGATCCCGTTCGCGGTGCTGCTGGCGGTGCCGCTCGGCGTGCTCGGCGCCGTGCTCGGCGCCAGCCTGCGCGGGATGCCGAACGACGTCTTCTTCAAGGTCGGCCTGATCACCGTGATCGGCCTGTCGGCGAAGAACGCGATCCTGATCATCGAGTTCGCCAAGGACCTGCATGCCCAGGGCAAGGACCTGGTCGAAGCGACGCTCGAGGCGGTGCACCTGCGCTTTCGGCCGATCCTGATGACCTCGATCGCCTTCATCCTCGGCGTGCTGCCGCTGGTGGTGTCGTCGGGCGCCGGCTCGGCCAGCCAGCGCGCCATCGGCACCGGCGTGATGGGCGGGATGTTCACCGCGACCTTCCTCGCGATCTTCTTCATTCCGGTGTTCTTCGTCGTCGTCCGCCGCATCTTCAAGGGCGGCGGCGTGCGCGGGCCCAAGCCGGTGCCGCCTGGCAGCGCGCCGGTCGCGACCAGGGAAGAGGGCGGCCATGCGTGAGAAGCGGGCGGCCCTGCCCGAGCGCCGCCTGCTCGTGCCGGCGCTGGCCGGGCTCGTCGCCCTCGCCGGCTGCAGCATGATCCCGAGCTACGAGCGGCCGGCTGCGCCGGTGCCGGCCACGTATCCGGCCGAGACCGCGCCCGCCGCCGGGCCGGCGAGCCCGCCGGCGGCCGAGATCGAGTGGCAGCGCTTCTTCGCCGACCCGCGGCTGAAGCGCCTGATCGACCTGTCCCTCGCCAACAACCGCGATCTGCGCGTCGCCGTCCTCAACATCGAGCAGGCCCGGGCGCTCTACGACGTGCGTCGCGCCGACCAGTGGCCGACCGTCGGCATCGGCGGCACGGCGGCACGCGCCGCCACCAACCAGGGCACGATCGGCCCGCTCTACACCGTCGGCGCGGCGGTGACCGGCTACGAGCTCGATCTCTTCGGCCGCGTCCGCTCGCTGAGCGAGGCAGCGCTCAACCAGTACCTCGCGACCGCGGAAGCGAGGAAGGCGGTGCAGATAAGCCTGGTCGGCAGCGTCGCGACCACCTATCTCACCTTGCTCGCTGACGACGAGCAGATCGTCGTCACCCGGCAGACGCTGACGACGCGCGAGGAGTCGACCCGCCTCACCAAGCTGCGCTTCGACAACGGCGCCGCCTCCGAGCTCGATTACCGGCAGTCGGAATCGTTGCTCGAAGGCGCCCGGGCCGCGCTCGCCCTGACGCTGCGCCAGCGCGCGCTCGACGAGAACGCGCTGGCGCTGCTGGTCGGCCAGGCCCTGCCCGCCGACCTGCCGACGCCGCTGCCGCTCGATGAAGGGCAGCTCGCGATCGACGTGCCGGCCGGCCTGCCTTCGGAGCTCCTGATCCGGCGGCCCGACATCCGCGCCGCCGAGCAGCAGCTGATCGCCGCCAATGCCAACATCGGCGCGGCCCGAGCGGCGTTCTTCCCGCGGATCTCGCTGACCGCCAACTTCGGCACCGCGAGCACCGAGCTCTCGGGCCTGTTCAACAGCGGCAGCTGGGCGTTCACCGGCACGGCGCAGCTGCTGCAGCCGATCTTCGATGCCGGGCGCAATCGCGCCAACCTCGAATTCGCCGAGGCCAACCGGGCGATCGCGGTGGCGCAGTACGAGAAGGCGATCCAGACCGCCTTTCGCGAGGTTGCCGACGCGCTCGCCGGCCGCGCCACCTTCGGCGAGCAGGTGCGGGCGCTGGCAGCGCAGACCAATGCGCTGGCGATCACCTATCGCCTCGCCGACATGCGCTACCGCGCCGGCGCCTCCAGCTATCTCGATGCGCTCGACGCGCAGCGTCAGCTCTTTCTTTCGCAGCAGGCGCTGGTGCAGTCGCGGGCCCAGCAGCTGCAGAACGCGGTGGCGCTCTACCGGGTGCTCGGCGGCGGCTGGACGGAGCCGCCTGCGGCGACGTCGACGCCCTGAACGCGCCGGCGCCGCTGCCGCCGCCCGGGCCGGCAACCTTTCTATTTCTTCAGTTGCGTGCCGAGGAAGTCCAGCATCTGCTGCATGGCCTTCTGGTTCGTGGCATCGCTGAAACCGTGCCCCTCGCCTTCGAAGGCGATCACCTGGGCCGGCACGCCCAGCCGGTTCAGCCGGTCGGCAAGGCGTCTGGACTGGTCGACCGGGACCAGCTTGTCGTCGGTGCCGTGAAGGAAGAGAAAGGGTGGGGCCTGCGCGCTGACATGGCTGATCGGCGAGGCCTTCCTGTACACGTCGGGTCGGTCGGCCCATGACCCGCCGAGGAACGGAACGATGACTTCCCTTTCCAGGTCGGCGGGCCAGTCGCGCGTCGAGAAATCGGTGGGTCCGAAGAAGCTCACGACCGCTTGAATTCGGCTCGATGGATCGCCGCCGGCGCTTTCGAGACCGTCCTGCGTTCCGGTGAGCCCGAGCATCGCGGCGAGATGGCCGCCCGCGGAAAACCCGACGACGCCGATGCGGTCGGCGCGGACGCCGTACTCCGTGGCATGCGCGCGCAGCCAGCGTATTGCCGCCTTGCAATCCTCGACCTGGGCGGGAAAGCGCGCGCCCGGCACCAGTCGATAGTCCGGGGTGACGCCGACGTAGCCCAATCGGGCCATGCCCTCGATGAAGTGGTTCATCTGCTGGCGGCTGCCGGCCCGCCAGCCTTCGCCGTGCAGGAACACGACGGCGGGAAATAGTCCCTTGCCCGCCTTGGGCAACGCCAGATCGAGCTTCAGGTCCGCACCGGCCTCGGTCGCGTAGACGAGGTCCCGATGCACCTCGATCTCGGCCGAGGGGCTGCGCTGCGAGGCCAGCACCAGCACCGCCGCCAACGCGGCGAGCGCCGACGCGGCGGCGATGACGGTGCGTCTCCTCAAACCTTGGTCGCTGCGGCCAGGGCCTCGAAATCGGCGGTCCGCTTTTCCTTCCAGGCCGCGATCGCCGTCGCCATTTCGCCGGTGTCGAAGATCGCGCTCTGCAGCAGGGTCATCTGCTGCAGCGCCGCCGCGGTCCCGTGGTCGCGCGCATGGTTGAGCGCGAGCTTGCTGCCGGCGATGGCGAGCGGCGACTTGGCGGCGACAGTGCGGGCCAGCGTCATGGCCCGGTCGAGCAGCGCCGCGGCATCCGGCAGCACCGCATTGACCAGGCCGACCGCGAGCGCCCGCTCCGCGCCCAGCCGTTCGCCGGTGTAGGCCATCTCCCGAGCGACGCCCTGCGGCACGATCTTCGGCAGGCGCTGCAGGCTGCCGAGGTCGGCGGCCATGCCGACGTTGATCTCCTGGAGGAGGAAGAACGCGTCGGCGCTGCAGAGGCGGATGTCGCAGGCAGTCGCCAGGTCGAGGCCGCCGCCGATGCAGCCGCCCTGGATCGCGCAGATCACCGGGAAGCGGGCCTCGTCGAGGGCGCTGAAGCAGTCCATCAGCTTTCTCAGCGACTCCTGGAAGGCGAGCCGCTGACGGGCCGAGGCCGTGGCGAGCATCGCGTCCTCGCCGGCGAAGACGTCGAGCGCCATGCCGGCGGAGAAGTGCTTGCCAGTCGAGGACAGCACCAGCGCGCGTGTCTGGCCTTGCTCGCCGAGCGTGCGCACCGCGTCGCGGATCGCCGGGAAGAACGCCGGCGTCATCGTGTTCAGCCGCTCCGGGCGGTTGAGGCGCAGGTGGGCAACGCCGTTATCGTGCGAGAGATCGAAGAATTCGCTGAAGCTGGCGCTGTCGTTCATGGCGGCGGGGAGGTTGGAGTGGACAACAAGCAGATCGAGACCCGCGACGGATTGACCTTGCGCGGCCGCGAGTGGCCCCGGGAGCCGGAACGCGGCACGATTGTCCTCGTTCACGGCCTCGGCGAGCACGTCGGCCGCTACGAGCACATCGCCGCATTCTTCAACGACCGCGGCTGGCGTGTCGTCGGCTACGACCACCGCGGCCACGGCCGCAGCGACGGCGCCCGCGGCCGCCTCGCTGCGGTCGACGACCTGCTGGTCGACTTGGCGCGCGTCATCGATACGGTCCGCGCCGAGCATCCCGGCGGAAAGTTGGTGCTGCTCGGGCACAGCCTCGGCGGGCTGGTGGCGGCGCGCTTCGTCGCCGGCGCGCTCGCGCCCGCGGCCACGTGGTCGCGGCCGGTCGACGTGCTGCTGCTGTCGTCGCCGGTGCTGGTGACGGCGATGAAGTCGCTGCAGAAGGCGATGCTCGCGGTGCTCGGCCCGCTGACGCCGAACCATGCCGTCGCCAACGGCCTGAAGCCGGAGTGGATCTCGCGCGACCCGGCGGTGGTCGCGGCCTACAAGGCCGACCCGCTGGTGCACGACCGGATCGCGCCGCGGCTGGCGCGCTTCATCGTCGACGGCTGCGAGCTCGTGCAGCGGGCCGCACCGCGCTGGACGGTGCCGACGCTCCTGCTCTATGCCGGCGCCGACCGCTGCGTCCGGCCCGCGGGCAGTGCCGCCTTCGCCGCCGCGGCGTCGAAGGGCTTGGTGACGGCGCGCGTCTATCCGACGCTCTTCCACGAGATCATGAACGAACCCGAGCAGGGCGAGGTGTTATCGGCCTTCGCCGAGGGGCTGGATACACTGACCGCTTCGCCCCCGAGGAACCCGACGTGAACGCACGCGACCCCCTTCTTCCGCTCCAGGCCGACGAGGCCGAGCAGCTCGGCACCTACGCCGAGCGCGTCTGGGACGACGAGATCGTTCCGGCGCTCACCGACTACATCGCCGTCCCGGCCAAGAGCCCGATGTTCGACGCCGAATGGAGCCAGCACGGCTTCATCGACCGGGTGGTGAAAGACGCCGCCGCCTGGGTCGAGAAGGAGAACGTCGCCGGCTTGAAGCTCGAGGTGATCCGCCTCGAAGGCCGCACGCCGGCGATCTTCTTCGACGTGCCGGCCACCAAGCCCGGCGGCAACGACCCGGGCGCGGAGACGATCTGCCTCTACGGCCACCTCGACAAGCAGCCCGAGTTCAACGGCTGGAAGAACGGCTTCGGCCCGTGGACGCCACGCTACGAAGGCGGCCTCCTCTACGGCCGCGGCGGCGCCGACGACGGCTACGCGGTCTACGCCGCGATCACCGCGATCAAGTCGCTCGACCTCCAGGGCATCCCGCGGCCGCGCTGCGTCGGCCTGATCGAGACCTGCGAGGAAAGCGGCTCGCCCGACCTGCCGTTCTACGTCGAGGCGCTCGGCGAGCGGCTCGGCCACATCGCCCTCGTCGTCTGCCTCGACAGCGGCGCCGGCAACTACGACCAGCTCTGGCTCACCACCAGCCTGCGCGGCAACGTCACCGGCACGCTCAAGGTCGAGATCCTGACCGAGGGCATCCACTCCGGCGACGCCAGCGGCCTGGTGCCGTCGAGCTTTCGCATCCTGCGCCAGGTGCTCGACCGGCTCGAGGATTCGAGGACCGGGCGGCTTCTGCCCGAGAGCCTGCACTGCGCGATTCCTGCCGACCGGATCGAGCAGGCCAAGGCGACCGCGGCCATCCTCGGCGACGAGGTCTGGAAGCGCTTCCCCTGGGCCTGCGGCGCCGACGCCGGCCCGACCCTGCCGACCACGACCGATCCGGTCGAGGCGCTGCTCAACCGCACCTGGCGGCCGACGCTCTCGGTCACCGGCGTCGACGGCATGCCGGCGCTCCGGGACGCAGGCAACGTGCTGCGCCCCTACACCGCGTTCAAGCTCAGCCTGCGCACGCCGCCCCTGGTCGACGCCGGCGCGGCGGCGCGGGCGCTGAAGGCCCTGCTCGAGGACAACGCGCCCTACAACGCCAAGGTCACCTTCCATGCCGATGGCCGCATGGATGCCGCCGGCGCGACCGGCTGGAACGCGCCCAGCCTCGCGCCTTGGCTGGGCGCCGCGCTCGACTCGGCCTCCCAGGCGCACTTCGGCGCGCCCTGCGGCTACATCGGCCAGGGCGGCACGATCCCGCTGATGAACATGCTGCAGCAGAGCTTCCCGAAGGCACAGATGATGGTCTGCGGCGTGCTCGGGCCGAAGAGCAATGCCCACGGCCCGAACGAGTTCCTGCACGTGCCCTACGGCAAGCGGCTGACCGCGGCGGTGGCGCAGGTGGTCGCCGCCTTCGCCGCGCGCCCGGCAGCGGCGGCCTGAGTCGCCGGCCGCACGCCGGCACCTCCCGGCGCGCGCGGCCGAAGCAAGTTCGAGACGCCGGGCCGCGTCCGGCCACGCGGATGCCTCGGTCCGGCGCCGCCGCGCTCAGCCCTCGCCAAGGCGCGGCGCGTCGCGCAGCCAGCGCCGC
>DATCGH010000826.1:0-2260 GCA_036509055.1 Caldimonas sp. | reverse complement strand
GCCGTCGAAGCCGCCGCTCAGGTAGTCGGCGGCGACATGCTCGCGGAAGTAGCGCATCACCGGCCCGTGCGGCAGCCAGCGAAAGCCCTTCGAGACCTTGAGCCGGTAGCGGTTGAGGGGCCGGAGCTCGATGATGCCGAGATGGTCGAGGCGGGCCAGGTACTTGATGCACTCGGCGTCGCTGAAGACATACTCCTTGGTCATCTCCTCGAACGACCACTGGCTGAGGCAGCAGATCGCCAGCAGCAGCAGCCGCCGGTCGGCCACCACCGCCGCCTCCTGCTGCTCGGTGAGCTCGTGCGCCAGCGGCTGGGTGTCGACGACCTTTCTGGCCAGCTCGGCGAAATCCATCTTCAGCACGCGCAGGATCTCGTCGATGCGCGACAGCGGCATGTCGGCCTTGGCGAACACCCGCTTGACGCTCGACTCCGACATGCCGAGCGCCGTCGCCAGGTCGGCGTAGGTCATTCCGGCGGTGCGCAGCTCGGCCTTGAGGGCGAGGACGAGGTCTTGGGTGGTGCTCATCGAAGGAGGGAGGGGCCGATCCAGTATCGCCGAGCGAGCCCGGGCGAAGCCTGAGTGAAAACTCCGTCGCGAACGCCGACGGAAGGCATTCGCGGCGGCTCGTCTTCGCCTGGGCATCGGGTAGATTCGCCCGAGGCTCTTGGAGACCGGCTTGGACATCCCCGTCGTCGACAGTGCTGCGCCGCCCGCCGATCCCGCCGCAGGCGCGCATCCCAACCAGTTCGCCCTGCTCCGCCAGCGCCGCTTCGCGCCGTTCTTCTGGACCCAGTTCCTCGGCGCCGGCAACGACAACCTGTTCAAGTTCGCGTTCACCGTGATGGTGACCTACCAGCTGCAGCTGAGCGACCCGTTCCTGCAGCCGCAGCTCGCCGGCCTCACCATCGGCGCGCTCTTCATCCTGCCCTTCCTGCTGTTCTCGGCCACCAGCGGCCAGCTCGCCGACAAGTACGACAAGACCCGGGTGATCCGCTTCGTCAAGAGCCTCGAGGTCGCGATCATGCTGCTCGCGGGCTGGGGCTTCTGGACCGCCGATGCCTACGTGCTGCTCGCCTGCGTCTTCCTGATGGGCCTGCACTCGACGCTGTTCGGCCCGGTCAAGTTCGCCTATCTGCCGCAGCACCTGAGCGAGCGCGAGCTCACCGGCGGCAACGGCATGGTCGAGATGGGCACCTTCGTCGCCATCCTGCTCGGCCAGGTCGCCGGCGGGCTGCTGGTCGCCATCCCGGAGGTCGGCCGGCCCTACGTCGCCTTCGCCTGCGTCGGCGTCGCCCTCCTCGGTCGGGCCGTCGCCCAGTACGTGCCGCCTTCGCCTTCGACCGACCCGGGCCTGAAGATCAACTGGAATCCGGTCAGCGAGACCTGGCGCAATCTCAAGCTCGCGCACGGCAACCTCGTGGTCTTCCGCTCGCTGCTCGGCATCTCCTGGATGTGGTTCTTCGGCGCCGTCTTCCTCGCCGAATTCCCGTCGTTCGCCAAGGAGGTGCTGCACGGCGACGAGCGGGTCGCGTCGCTGCTCCTGGTGGTGTTCTCGGTCGGCATCGGCATCGGCTCGCTGCTCTGCGAGGTGCTGTCGCGGCGCCATGTCGAGATCGGCCTGGTGCCGCTCGGCGCGATCGGCATGAGCGTGTTCGCGATCGACCTCTACTTCGCCGCGCGCGGCCTCGCCCCTTCGGCCGGCTACACGCTCTCGGCATTCCTCGCCGAGCCGGCCCACTGGCGGGTGATGGCCGACCTCGGCCTGCTCGCGCTCTTCGCCGGCCTCTACAGCGTGCCGATGTACGCCCTGATCCAGATGCGGTCGCAGCCGAGCCACCGGGCCCGGATCATCGCCGCCAACAACATCCTCAACGCCCTGTTCATGATCGCCAGCTCGGTGATCGTCGGCCTCCTGATCAAGAGCGGGCTGACGGTGCCGCAAGTGTTCCTCGTGATCGGCCTGCTCAACGCCGTGGTCGCCTTCTACATCTTCATGCTGGTGCCGGAGTACCTGCTGCGCTTCGTCGCCTTCGTCACCGCCCGCCTGGTCTATCGGTTCAAGGTGAAGGACGACGAGCGGATCCCGGCGACGGGGCCGGCGATCCTGGTCTGCAACCACGTGAGCTTCATCGATCCGGTGCTGCTGATGGCGGCGAGCCCGCGGCCGATCGCCTTCATCATGGACCACCAGATCTTCCGCACGCCGCTGCTCGGCTGGTTCTTCAAGCTCGCCAAGGCGATCCCGATCGCGCCGCAGAAG
>DATCGH010000825.1:0-2223 GCA_036509055.1 Caldimonas sp. | reverse complement strand
TCGCATACGTGAAGACGCTCGAGCTCGAGGCGCCGAAGCCCCTGGCGGCAGGGGTCGCAACGCGCCCGCCGCCCCGGCCGCGCGCGCCGCGGCAGGCCAAGCGCGTCGAGCCGGCGGCCTCGGCGGCGTCGGCACCGGTCGCGATCGAGGAACCGGCGACGGCCGGCGTGGCGACGGCGGCGCCGGTGCCGGAGCCACCGGCCCCGGCCCCGGTCGAGCCTGCGCCCGCCGATCCGGCTCCGGTCGTCGCCGAAGCAGCAGCGCCGGCGGCACCGGCGGCATCGGCCGTCGAAGGCTTCGTCTGGCCCAAGGCCACGCGGGTCAGCTACCTGCTGAGCGGCAACTGGCGCGGCGAGCTGAATGGCCGGGCCGAGGTCGAGTGGATCAAGATCGACGACCGCTACCAGGTCAACGTCGCCATGCACGCCGGCCCGGAGTTCGCGCCGCTCGTCGCCCGGCGGATGATGAGCGAGGGCCGGATCGTCGAGGGCGGGCTGGCGCCCGACCGCTACGAGGAGGAGACCAAGGTCGTGACGCGGGACGACCGGCGGGTGAGCGTGGTCTTCGCGCCGGATTCCGTGACCCTCGGCAACGGTCAGCAGCGTCCCCGCCTCCCCGGGGTGCAGGACACCGCCAGCCAGTTCATCCAGTTCACCTGGATGTTCGGCAGCCAGCCCGAGCGGCTGCGCGTCGGCAACACCTTCGAGTTCCCCCTGGCCCTGCCGCGAAGCATGAACGTCTGGGTCTACGACGTTGCCGCGGAGGAGGAGTTGCACACCGCGGTCGGGCCGCTCAAGACCTTTCACCTGAAGCCGCGGCGCACGGTGCGCCGGCCCGGCGAGTGGCTGGTCGAGATGTGGTTCGCGCCCGAGCTGCGCTTCCTGCCGGTGCGTCTGCGCATCGAGCAGGACGCGACCACCTATGTCGAGCTGCTGATCGCGAGGAAGCCCGAAATGAGCGGCTCGTGATCGGCGGCATCATTGCCTTCTTCGAGCGAAAGCGAGTCGGACCATGACCTACGAATGCATCCTCACCGAGATCCGCGGCGACGGCGAGCGCCGCACCGGCCTCATCAGCCTGAACCGGCCGAAGCAGCTCAACGCCCTCAACGACACGCTGATGGACGAGCTCGGCGCGGCACTGCTCGCCTTCGATGCCGACCCGGGCATCGGCTGCATCGTCCTGACCGGCAACGAGAAGGCATTCGCCGCCGGCGCCGACATCGCCATGATGCAGCCCTACGGCTTCGTCGACGCCTATTCGAAGGGGCTGATCAGCCGCAACTGGGAGACGATCCGCCAGGTGCGAAAGCCGGTGATCGCCGCGGTCGCCGGCTTCGCCCTCGGCGGCGGCTGCGAGCTGGTGATGATGTGCGACATCGCCATCGCCGCCGATACCGCCCGGTTCGGCCAGCCGGAGATCAAGCTCGGGATCATCCCCGGCGCCGGCGGCACGCAGCGCCTGCCGCGCGCGATCTCCAAGGCCAAGGCGATGGACATGGTGCTGACGGCGCGGATGATGGATGCGAACGAGGCCGAGCGATCAGGGCTGGTCTCGCGCGTCGTGCCGGCCGCCGAGCTCATGGACACGGCGTTCGCCGCCGCGGCCGCGATCTGCGCCTTCAGCGGGCCGAGCGTGATGATGGCCAAGGAGGCGGTCAACCGCGCCTGGGAGACGCCCCTTTCCGACGGCATCGCCTACGAGCGGCGCCTGTTCCATTCGCTGTTCGGTACCGAGGACAAGGACGAGGGAATGGATGCGTTCCTCGCCAAGCGCAAGCCTGAGTTCAGGCATCGCTAGGCCGCCTGCGACAGACTCGGCCGTAACATGACCATCCTGATCCCTTCCAGTCCGACACGCCTGCTGCTCGCTGCCGCGCTGCTCGCCCTCGCCCTGCCGTGCCGGGCGGAGGACGAGTGGTTCGGCGGCGACAAGCGCGCTCACTTCCTCGGCGGCGTGCTCATCGGCGGCGCCTTTTCCGCGTACACGGGGTCGAAGCATCCGGGGGTGCTGATGGGTTGCGGCGTCGGCGCGTTCGGCGAGCTGATCGAGGCGGCGCGCGACGGCGGCTTCACTCCCCGTGTCAGCGCCAAGGACTTCGCTGCCGCGTGCGCCGGCGGCGTGCTCGGCGCCTATATCGGCGTGAAGCTGGCCTCGAACGACAAGGTCGACGAGGCCAACGCCGCCCACGGCGACGACTCGTGGACCACGGCCGACAAGCGT
>DATCGH010000824.1:0-3920 GCA_036509055.1 Caldimonas sp. | reverse complement strand
GGCCGCTATGCCCTCAAGTACCAGCTCGGCGCCGGCGGCCTCGGCACCGTGTTCGCCGCCCACGATCCACTGCTGTCCCGGCTGATCGCGGTCAAGACCCTCAACGTCGAGATCAAGGAAGACGAGCGCGAGTCCTTCAATGCGCACTTCATCAACGAAGCGCGCGCCGCGGGCGGCCTCAGCCATCCGCACATCGTCACCGTGTTCGATGCCGGCATCAGCGACAACCGCGCCTACATCGCGATGGAGCTGCTGAAGGGCCGCGACCTGCGCCAGCTGCGCCAGGAGGGCTGGCGGGCGACGCCGGCGCAGGCGGCGCTGATCATTCGCCGGGTTGCCGACGCGCTCGCCTTCGCCCACTCCAAGGGCGTGATCCACCGCGACATCAAGCCGGCCAACATCTTCATGGTCGGCCGCACCCAGCCGCGGGTGCTCGATTTCGGCATCGCCCGCATCACCCATCAGCGCGAGAGCGGCCAGGCGATGAACGGTGCCGGCTCGCCCTACTACATGTCGCCGGAGCAGGTGCGCAAGGAGCCGGGCGACCGGCGCACCGACGTGTTCTCGCTCGGCGTCGTTCTCTACGAGCTGCTCACCGACACCAAGCCTTTCGACGGCGACTCGCTGCAGGCGATCACCCAGGCCGTGCTGAACCACGAGCCGCTGCTCGCCAGCAAAGTCGACAAGACGGTGCCGAAGGCGCTGGCCGAAATCGCCGCCCGGGCGATGGCCAAGGACCCGGAACAGCGCTTCCGCTCGGCCCGCTCGATTGCCCGCGAGCTGCGCCAGTGGCTCGATGCCAATCCGCCGGGGCCGGAGGGCGAGGCCATGGGGGCGACGGTGCCCGGCGCCGCCATTCCGACCCCGCGTCGTCGCGCGCCCTGGATTGCCGCCGGGTCGCTGGCGTTCGTCGCGCTCGCCGCCACGGCCGTGTGGTGGCAGGGCCGCTCCGCCGCTCCGGTCCCGGCCGCCGCGGCAACTTCGGCGCTGAAGCCGACCGCCGAAGCCCGGCCGTCCGCACCGCCTGTGGCGGCAACCCCGACACCTCCGGTCGCGACGCCGTCGATCGCGTCGGCAACGCCGACGCCCGCGCCGACCCCGACCCTGACCGCGAAGCCGGCACAGCCGCCGTCGACGACCCCCTTCCCCACCGGCGCGAACAATGCCGCGGCCCAGGAAGCGCTGCTTCTGGCGAGCATCGTGCCGATGCCCTCGCTGGTCACCGCGCGCCCGCCGGAGCCGGGCAAGACGACGACCGCCGCCGCGGAGCCGGCAACGGCCACGCCATCGACGGCCCGCAAGGCCGAGTCGCCCGCCACCGCCGCGCCGGCCGGTGCGGTCGTCCCGCCGGCGAAGGAGTCCGCCAAGGAGCGCAAGGCCCGGGAAGCCAAGGAACGGGAAGCCCGGGATCGCGACCGCCTCGCGGCAGCCTCTCCCGCGATCGCTGCCACCGGCACGGTCCGGATCGCCGTCAGCCCCTGGGGCAACGTCGAGGTCGACGGCACCGCCTCGGGAGCGGCCCCGCCCCTGACCGAGCTCACCCTCGCCGAAGGCCGGCACCAGATCGTCGTCCGCAACGGCGATTTCGCGCCGTTCGTCGCCACGATCAACGTCGTTGCCGGCCAGACCACGTCGATCCGGCACAAGTTCGGCTCCGGAGGATGAACTTCGCCCCGGCCAGGGGCCGGCTGCGGGTCGCGCTAGCATCGGCCGCCTGCCTTTTTCTCGTCGCCTGCGCCCAGACGCCGCCGGCGGCACCGGTCGGCCTGCTCGACGTGAGCGGGCGGCCGGCGGAAAAGGCCCTGCTCGACGGCCTGAAGGCTTATGACGACGCCCAATACGAATCCGCCGAACGCCTGTTCCGGCAAGCGCTCGCCCTCGGCCTGGCATCGGTCAAGGACCGTGCCGAGGCGCACAAGCGGCTGGCGTTCATCTACTGCGCCGCCGGCCGCCTCGACCCCTGCGAAGCCGAGTTCCGGGCAGCGCGGCAGGCCGATCCGGCCTTCGCGCTCGACCGCGCCGAGGCCGGCCACCCGGTCTGGGGCCCGGTCTATCGCAAGGCCGTGCCGAACTGATCGCGCCGGCCGCGCCGCCGCGCGATGAGGGCAGCGCGCCACGTCGGCCCGGCCGACCACGCCGCGGCGTTTCGCTGGCCGATGCGCGTCTACTGGGAGGACACCGATGCCGCCGGCATCGTCTTCTACGCCAACTACCTCAAGTTCTTCGAGCGCGCCCGCACCGAATGGCTGCGCAGCCTCGGCTTCGAGCAGGAGGTGATGCGCGCCTCGGCCGGCCTGGGCTTCGTCGTCACCGACACCGCTCTCCACTACCGCGAGCCGGCGCGCCTCGACGACGTGCTCGAGGTCAGCGTCCAGCCGACCCACGTCGGCCTGGCGAGCCTGACCGTGGGGCAGCAGGCGCGGCGGGCCGACCGCTTGCTGGCCGAAGGCACGATCCGGGTCGGCTGCGTCGATCTCGGAACTTTTCGGCCGCGCCGCATCCCTGAGGACATCCTCGCGCGGATTCGCGGCGGCCCACAACAACAAGCGAACCGATGACCCAGGATCTCTCGATCGTCACCCTCGTCCTGCACGCCAGCCTGGTGGTGCAGATCGTCATGGTCGGGCTCTTGCTCGCCTCGCTCGCCAGCTGGACGGTGATCTTCGGCAAGCTGTTCGGCCTGCGCAAGGTGCGCGCCGACAACGACGAGTTCGAGCGCGAGTTCTGGGCCGGCCGCAACCTCAACGACCTGTTCGCCGATGCCACCAAGCAGGCGCCGCGCTCGGCGATGGAGCGGATCTTCGCCTCGGGCATGCGCGAGTTCTTCAAGTTGCGCGAGAAGCGCGTCGCCGACGTCGGCGCCCTGCTCGACGGTGCCCGCCGGGCGATGCGCGCCAGCTTTCAGCGCGAGCTCGACACGATCGAGTCGAACCTCTCGTTCCTCGCCTCGGTGGGCTCGGTCTCGCCCTACGTCGGCCTGTTCGGCACCGTCTGGGGAATCATGCATGCGTTCATCGGCCTGTCGAACCTGCAGCAGGTGACCCTCGCCTCGGTCGCGCCGGGCATCGCCGAGGCGCTGGTCGCGACCGCGATCGGCCTGTTCGCCGCCATCCCGGCGGTGATCGCCTACAACCGCTTCGCCCGGCAGATCGACCGCATCGCCACCCAGCTCGAGAGCTTCATCGAGGAGTTCTCGAACATCCTCCAGCGCAACGCCGGCGCCATGCCGGCGGCGCCGCGCTGACATGCCGGCGACCATCCATCGCGGCGGCTCGCGCCGGCGAACGATCAGCGAGATCAACATGGTCCCGTTCATCGACGTCATGCTGGTGCTGCTGATCATCTTCATGGTGACCGCGCCGCTCATCACCACCGGCATCGTCGACCTGCCGAGCGTCGGCAAGAGCCGGGCGCGGCCGGAGCATTTCGTCGAGGTCGTGGTCGGCGCCGACGAGCAGATGAAGCTGCGCGTCGACGGCAAGGATTCGGGCACGCTTGGCCTCGCCGAGCTCGCCGCCCGGGTCACGGCGGTGCAGGCCGGCAACGCCAACACGCCGGTCGTGATCTCCGCCGACCGCAACGTGAAGTACGAGACCGTGGTCAAGGCGATGGACGTGCTGCAGCGGGCGGGCGTGCAGCGGGTCGGCCTGTCGGTCAAGCAGAGCGCGCCCTCGTGAGCGCACGGCGATGAGCACGGCCGCCCTCGCCCGCGACACGTTCGCGCCGCAACGCCCGCCCGGCATGCGCTCGGGCCTGGCCCTGGCGCTCGGCGTGCACGTCCTGCTGATCCTGGCCCTGGCCTGGAGCGTCAAGTGGAAGACCAGCGAGCCCGACGGCGTGGTCGCCGAGCTTTGGTCGGCGCTGCCGCAAATCGCCGCACCCAAGGTCGCCCCGCCCGAGCCGACGCCGCCGCCGGTGGT
>DATCGH010000823.1:0-4823 GCA_036509055.1 Caldimonas sp. | reverse complement strand
GCGCGGACGATGCCGTCGACGCCGGAGCCGGCGCCGACGGGAAGGATCACGCGCATCGGCTTGTCGGCGGCGAAGGCGGCGCCGCTGCCGAAAGCGAGGGCGAGGGCAGCGGCGACGAGGCTGCGGCGGTCGAGGCGGATGGCGGACATCTTGTCTCCTGGGGTGTGATGCGTGTGATGCGGGAACGGTTCAGGGCGCGAGGCAGTCGTAGGGCCCCCGAGGGCCCGGGTCAGCGAAGGGCTGACGGCGCGGACGTCGGCGCGAGAAGCATGACCCCCTGATCCATCTCACCGAGTGGCAGGCGCATGGGCTCGGCTCAGACCTTGACGAAGGAGAAGTTTGTGGCCTGCGTGGCGGTGCCGAGGTTGAGCGAGCCCTGCCGGAACCGGATCGAGTTGACTCCCTGCTTCAAGTTGACGATCCGGGGCGCAGGCGTCGTGTCGCCTATCGGGATCGGATACTCGGCCCCCACCTGATCGCCATTGACGAACAGGACCGCGGCGGTCGTTGACGTCGAATGGAATGTTGGCGTGAACTTCCAATCGTCGGTCTTGGGAGCCGTGACGACCCAGTCGTTGATCAGGCCCGGATAATTGCCGGTATTGACATAGACCCCGAGAATCTGGTGCGGATCGATGACAGTCGTGCCGGTCGGCGCAAGCAGATTGCGCGTGGGGCCGGTGCGTGGCGCGGCCAACTTTTCGGAGATCACATCGCTGCGCACCGAGCCGGATGAGTTGTAGTTGCGGAAGATTCCCCAACTCAAATATTCGTTCGTCGAACCGACGGGGCAAGTGCCCGCGTTGTAGCACGCGACCTCCTCGAAGCCTGCCGCTTCGAGGTGGTCGAGCAGTACCCTGTAGGTCGGCTTGAACAGCGGATCGAACAGAGTGTCGAGCTTCTGCTTTCCAACGACCGGCCCGGGACCGTTAGGTGGTCTGCCTGTCACGTCCGGCCCGAACTCGTATTGCATCATCTTCACGCCATAGATCGCAGAATTCATCGCGGCCCGGTCGTATCTGTCCTTGAGCGAGGTACGTGCCCCGTTTGCAGTTAGCGCCAGGGTGGCTGCATAGTCGGCTATCGATGGTGGCGAATTCCCGTTGTACGTCGTGACATTCCTCAGGTTCGGCCCGCCGAAGGCAGTGGCATCGAGGAAGAAATACGTCGCCATGCCGATGTGCGTGAGGTAGTTCTTCGGCGGGCCGAGCGAGTTTTGGATGTACGAGAGCGCGTTGTCCTGATTGGCCCCCGGTTGACTGAACAGGCCAACCCGCAACCGCGACCCGAAAGCGCCAGGGCCAAAGACACCTTGGAGGATCACCGACATTTCGCACGTGCGCTTCGCGTACATGCGGCGCTGCAGGGCGAACTGATCCCGCGACCGATCGAAGTTGTTGATCGGATCGGTGAACGTGGAGACGAGCGACGTACCGCCGCCAATGGCAATCGGGCCATCTGCGCCAGGGCAGGGGATGGTGATATCGCGCGGGCCGATGACGGTCACGACCGGAAACTGCGGAGCGCCCGCAATGCCGTTGATGCCGACAACCGTGCCGTCGGGGATGTGGTGATCCATGCCGAAGTGGAGCGTCGCGACGCCGCCAAGACGACTCGCCGAGATCAGTATCCGACCACCGCGGCACCGGTACAACCCCGCTTTCTGCTCCGGTACATCGACATGCGTTTCGGCGTAAGTGAGCGAGGTCGGCGTGGGTGTCGAAAGGATCGTCTTGATCCCTGCCACCCCGAACGTCACGTTCGGCGTCACGGATGTGTCCTTCAATACGCTGACGGCGACCTGCTGGCCTGGAGCGAGCCCATGCGGCAGCGTGAAGGTGACGGTGACGATGTTGCTGGTCAGCCGGTAGGTGACCGGAACGGTGTGCCCGACATACTGAAACGAGAAGCCCTTGACCTTCTCCATCACCATGTCCATCCAGTAGTTGTGCTGGACGAAGTTGCTGTTCCAGTTCTCGTTCGAGAGCTCGAAGAGTGCGGTCAGACCAGGGGCAAGATTGTCGCGAACGTATGTACCCATCTCTGCGATCAGCGCGTCGTTCGCGGCTGCGTAGACGTTCCACCAAAGATTCTTCCCGGCGGTGTTGCAGATACGAACGGCATCCTCGAGAGTCAGGGCGCGCTGACCTCCCACGATGCCGACGCTCATCGGACGAATGCCATCCTTCGCACGATCGCCGGGGGTGACCGTGAACACGTTGTTATTGGTTTGGTTCAAATCCATGAACCGTAGCGACGAGAACGGTGCCCACCGATCGAACATGTACGGCATGACTACCGTGGTGTCGCCGATCGAATAGCCATGCGCCTTGATGACAAGTCCACGGCACCCCGTATTCGTCGCCGACGCGGCGGTCCGTTTGGTGTCGGTGAAGTAGAGGAGGGCTTGTGACTGTTCGGCCCCCGCGGGCACGTTGATATCGAAGGTGGTGTTGTCTCCACTGCTGATGATGTTCGCCAGCGTGAACCCCGCGCTGCTGCTTATGGTGATCGTTGCCAACCCGAGCAGCTTGCCCTTGAACACTTGTGCGCTGGCGCTGAACGCTTGTTTCGGCAGAGTGAGTGCGAAGTCCTCTGCGGGGAAGCGGTCCACCGGATTCAGAGCGGGCCGCGCGATGGTGTTGCGATATACGTCATCGATAGTGCCGAAGCCCCGACTTGGCAACACCATGTCAACGAAGATGGGCTGGGGAGCGAAATCCGAAACCCCACCGACATTGGCCGAGATCTTGAAGGTGAACGGAGACACGGGCACGGGCGCGGGCACGGGCACGGGCGCGGGCGCGGGCGAAGGAGCCGGTGCGGGTGACGGCGCGGCGGCGAGCGTGACGCCGCCCGCGGCGACGCCAAGTGCGCCAAGAACCAGCTTGCGACGATCGAGCCGGGGCGGGGCCATCCTTGTCTCCTTCGCTGTTCGTTCAGTATGCAGGCTGCGATCATCGCGGGCATGCGCGACCATCCCGTCCCGTCCGCCATGTCGCACGGCGTCGCGATCGTCTCCTTGGAGCGGCGGTGACGGCGCTGCGCGGCCTGGCCCTGCTGCTGCTGTTCCAGGCCGCGGGCGAGGCCCTGGTCCTCGCCCTGAAGCTCCCGTTCCCGGGCCCGGTCGTCGGCCTGGTGCTGCTGCTCGTCGGCCTCCGCTGGCGGGCGGTGCGCGAGCCGGCGCAGGCCGCCGCCGAGCTGCTTCTTGCCCACCTCTCGCTCCTGTTCGTGCCGGTCGGCGTCGGCGTGATCACCCACCTCGAGCTGGTGTCGCGCCACGGCCTGCAACTGATCGCGGTGATCGTGCTCTCGACCTGGATCGGCATGGCCGTGACCGCGCTGCTGCTGCGCGCCCTGCTGAAGCGCGGCGCCCGCGAGGAGCCGGGCGATGCCTGACTTCGTCCAGCTCTGGGTCTACCTCTCGACCGCGCCGCTGTTCGGCCTGACGGCGACGCTGGTCGTCTACGTCGCGGCCGCGGCCTTCTACGACCGGGTCGAGCGCGCGCCCTGGGCCAACCCGGTGCTCTGGTCGGTGATCGTCCTCGGCACGATGCTGCTCGTCACCGCGACGCCGTACCCGACCTACTTCGCCGGCGCCCAGTTCGTTCACGTGCTGCTCGGGCCGGCCGTCGTGGCGCTGGCCTGGCCGCTCTGGCAGCGCCGCCGCGAACTGCGCCGGCGCAGCGTCGCGCTGCTGGCGGCGGCGTTGGTCGGCGGCCTCGCCGCCGGCGGCAGCGCGGTGCTGCTCGCGTCGCTGCTCGACCTGCCGGGCGAGGTGGTGCGCTCGCTCGCCTCGAAGTCGGTGACCGCGCCGGTGGCGATGGGCATCGCCGAGCGCATCGGCGGCGTGCCCGCGCTCGCCGCGGTGTTCGCGGTGCTGACCGGGCTGGTCGGCGCGCTCTCCGCCAAGTACCTGTTCAATGGCCTCGGCATCGCCAGCTGGGCGGTGCGCGGCTTTGCCCTCGGCACCACCTCGCACGGCATCGGCGCGGCCCGGGCGTTGCAGGTGCACGACGACGCCGGTGCCTACGCCGGAATTGCCCTCGGCCTGCAAGTCCTTCTGGCCTCGTTGATGATCCCGCTGCTGTTTCGCTGGCTCGCCTGAGCTCCCAAGACTTCAAAGTCTTTCAAAGACCCTGCACCCATGCCGCTCCAGATCAATGACACCCTGATTCAACGCGCTCTCGCCGTGTTGCGCATCGTCACCGCGTACCTGCTGATCCAGCACGGCACCGCCAAGCACTTCGGCTTCCCCCACGTGGCCGCCTTCGACAACCTGGTCACGCTGTCGCTGCCCGGGATCGCCGGCATCCTGGAGGTCGTCGGCGGCGCCTTGCTGCTGATCGGGCTCTTCACCCGACCGGTGGCCTTCGTGCTCTCGGGCCTGCTGGCCTTCGCCTACTTCATCGGCCACGCGCCGCGCGGCAACGTGCTGTCGCCGATGCTCAACGGCGGCGAGGCCGCGGTGCTGTTCTGCTTCATCTTCCTGTTCATGGCCGTGGCCGGCGGCGGCAGCTGGAGCCTCGACGCACGCCGTGCTCCGCCGCGCTCTCGCGGCCTGCTCGGGGCGGCGCGTTGAAACGGGTCGCTTACGATCCGTCGCGATGCAGGCCTTCAAGTCCGTCTCCTACACCGCGGTCGCGCCCGGCACCCGGCTGATCGTCCTCGGCGCCGTCCATGGCAACGAGACCTGCGGCACCCAGGGGATCACCCGCGTCATCGCCGAGATCGATGCCGGCAGCCTCGCGCTGAGCACTGGCAGCGTCACCTTCGTGCCGGTGACCAACCCGCTCGCCTACGCCAACAAGCGGCGCACCGGC
>DATCGH010000822.1:0-2839 GCA_036509055.1 Caldimonas sp. | reverse complement strand
TCCGACGGAGTCGGCGTGTACGCGATCGACACCGCCACCGGCGCCCGCCGCTGGAAGGCCCGGGTTCCGGGCTGGGCATGGGCACGCCCGGCCGTCGACGATCGCCTCGTCGTCGCCGGCACGGTCGGCTACGGCGCCTGGCCCGGCGTGCGCAGCGGCGCGCTGGTCGGCATCGACCGACAGAGCGGCGCGTTGCGCTGGATGCACGTCGATCCACCGACACCCGAGCAGGTGGCACGCAAAGCCGAGTGGGGCTTCGCCGCCGGGCCGGTGCTGATCGGCGGTACGGTCTATGCCGCCGATCTCGACGGCCGCGTGTTCGCGATCGACGGCGCGTAGCGACGGGGTATTTCCGGATCACGGAACGCGAGAACGACCCCATCATCACGCCGCGGCCGCAACCTCGCGCCGGACGGGATGACAAGGGAGACTCGATGACCAAGACATGGCTCGCGGCACTGGCCGCGACTCTCGGCCTCGTCGCCGCCGGCGCGATCGCCGCCGAGCAGCAGGGCGTCAGCAAGAGCGAGATCGTGATCGGCTCGATCCAGGACCTGTCCGGGCCGATCGCCGGCTTCGGCAAGCAGGTGCGGCTCGGCATGATGCTGCGCGTCGACGAGATCAACGAGCAGGGCGGCATCAACGGCAGGAAGCTCAAGCTCCTGGTCGAGGACTCCGCCTACGACCCGAAGAAGGCGGTGCTGGCGGCGCAGAAGCTGGTCAACCAGGACAAGATCTTCATCATGGCCGGGCACATCGGCACGGCGCAGAACCTGGCGGCGATGCCGGTTCAGTTCGAAAAGAACGTCGTCAACTTCTTCCCGGTCACCGCGGCGCGCGAGATGTACGAGCCGTTCAATCGCCTGAAGTACTCGTTCGCGGCGACCTACTACGACCAGATGCGCACCGCCTTGCCCAAGCTGGTCAAGGACAAGGGCGCGAAGAAGGTCTGCACGATGTACCAGGACGACGAGTTCGGCCTGGAGGTCGTGCGCGGCGCCGAAGCCGGCCTGAAGACGATCAGCATGGAGCTCGCGGAGCGGACGAGCTACAAGCGCGGCGCGACCGACTTCTCCTCGCAGGTGGCGCGCATGAAGGCCGCGGGCTGCGACTTCGTCGTCCTCGGCACCATCATCCGCGAGACCATCGGCGCCATCGCCGAGGCGCGCAAGACCGGCTTCTCGCCGATCTTCATGGGCTCCAGCGCCGCCTACACCGACCTGATCCACAAGCTCGGCGGCAAGCCCATGGACGGCCTGTACGCGACCATGACGGTGCAGAACCCGTATGTGGACGAGGCCTCGCAGCAGATCAGCTTCTGGGCCAAGAAGTACAAGACCAAGTTCAACGAGGATCCGACCGTGTTCTCGGTCTACGGCTACAACATCATCGACACCTTCGCCCGTGCCGCGACCAAGGCCGGCCCCAATCTGGGTACCGACAGCTTCATCAAGGCGATGGACACGATGAGCATCGAGAGCGACATGTTCGGCAGCGCTCCGGCCTCGTTCTCGCCGACCAAGCACCTGGGCAGCGACCTGTCGCGCCTGTCGCAGCTCCAGGACGGGCGCTGGAAGGTCGTCTCCGACTACATCAAGCCGAACTGAGGGCAGCGGTCGCGGCGGCGGCGCCGCCCCGGCCTAGGAAACGATGTAGGCCGCGGCGCCGCTGGCCAGCAGCTCGCCGGCGTCGTCGCGGAAATCCATGCGGGTCGAGGCGACGCGCGAGCCGAGGCGCAGCACCTCGGCCGACATCGTGAATGCCGAGCCGGTGGCCGGCCGCAGGTAGTCGATGCGCAGGTCGATCGTGCCGAGCCGGGCGAAGCGGTGCATGCGCTGCGCCGGCGGCTCGTCCATGTGGCGGGCGCCGATCGCGGCGATGATCGCCAGGCCCGCCATGGCGTCGAGCGCGGCGCTGATCACGCCGCCGTGCAGGCGCTGGTGGGTCGGGTGGCCGATGAGCTCGGGCTTCATCGCCAGGCTGCCGTCGACGCTGCCGGGCCGGATCGCGACGATGCGCAGGCCCAGCACCTGGTTGAAGGCGATGGTCTGCTCGAACAGCGCGCGCAGCGCCTCGACGTATTCCGACTCGAAGACGATGGCCTTCGTCACGGCCCGCCTCAGAGCCCGAGCTGGCGCGCCGCCAGCTCCTTCATGATCTCCTCGGCGCCGCCGCCGATCATCATCACCTTGACCTCGCGGTAGATGCGCTCGCTCTTCGTGCCGCGCATGTAGCCCATGGCGCCCAGGATCTGCACCGCCTGGTCGGCGCAGAACTGCATCGTCTGGGTGGCGTGATTCTTCAGCAGGCAGAGCTCGGCCACCCATCCGGGGTCGCCGGCGCCGCCGGCGTCGTGCCGCGCCACCAGATCGGCGAGCCAGGCGCGGCTGCTGGCGATCCGCATCCGCATGTCCATCAGCTTGTGCCGGATCGCCTGGTGCTCGACCAGCGCGGCGCCGAAGGTCTTGCGCTCCTTCGCCCAGGCCAGCGCCTCGTCGTAGCAGACCTCGGCGAAGGCCGCGGCGCCGGCCGACATCAGCAGCCGCTCGCTGTTGAAGTTCTCCATGATCGCGCGAAAGCCCGCGTTCTCCTCGCCGATCAGGTGATCCGCGGGCACGCGGCAGCCGACGAAGCGCAGCTGCGCCGTGTCGCTGCACCACCAGCCCATCTTCGCCAGCGGTGTGCGTTCGAGGCCGGCCGCATCGCCGGGCACGGCGATGAGCGAGATGCCGGCGGCGCCCTTGCTGCCGGTGCGCACCGCCACCGTGATCCAGTCGGCGCGCACGCCCGAGGTGATGAAGGCCTTCTCGCCGTCGAGGACCCAGGCGTCCCCGTCGCG
>DATCGH010000821.1:0-2721 GCA_036509055.1 Caldimonas sp. | reverse complement strand
GGCGAGTCGCCGGGCACGTCGCTGACGAGCAAAGTGACGACCCGCGCCGGCGCGCACGCCGCCGCGAGGCGCCCGCCCTTGATCGCCGACAGGTGCTTGCGAACGCAGTTCATCTCGTCGATCGCCGCACCGCTCCTCAGCAGTGCGCTGTTGATCGCCTGCTTCTCTTCGAAGGTCACGCCGGCCGCCGGCAACGCGAGCAGCGACGACGCGCCGCCCGACATCAGGCAGACGACCAGGTCGTCGGCCGAGAGGCCGCGCGCGAGCTCGAGAATGCGGGCCGCTGCGCGCCGGCCCGCCTCGTCGGGCACCGGATGCGCCGCCTGCACGACCTCGATGCGCGTCGAGCCGCGCGCCTGCGCGGCGGCGAATGCCGGCGGCACCGAGTCGTAGCGGGTGACGACCAGGCCGCTGATCGGCGCGTTGGCCGGCCAGGCCGCCTCGACCGCGGCGGCCATCGAGCCGCCGGCCTTGCCGGCACCGAGGACCAGGGTGCGGCCTTTCGGCGGCGCCGGCAGGAACGGGGCGATCGTCGTCGCGTCCGGCAGGGCCGCGGCCACGGCCGCATCGAACAGCGAGCGAAGGAAGGATCGCGGCTCGAGCCCGTTCGGATGCATGTGGCGATTCTCCCGCAGCCGGCTCCGTTCCGGCGCGGTCGCGGAACTACGCCACGTTTGCACCGCTGTTCCCTGCGACGGGGCGACCGCGAGGGCCCAGCATCGCAGGCGCGGCGACCCGGCCGCAGAACGCGTGCTTTCCCCGTGCCCGACCTCCTGCGCCTGAAGGGCCTGCGCTTCGGCATCCAGGCCCGTCTGCTGGCCGCGACGCTGGCGATCGGCCTGCTCTTCGTCCTCTACATCGCGTTCAACACGGCGCGACAGTCGGGTCGCGACCTGGTCAACGCGCGCGAGCAGATCCGCCTGGTCGCCGGCTTGGCCGGGGCGCGCCTCGACGAGCACCTCGGCGACGTGACCCAGCTGCTGCACTCGCTCGCCGCCAGCGTGCCGATCGAGCCCGTCGACTTCGAGCGCAACGATGCGACGCTGCGTCGCCTGGCACCGACCTTTCCGGCCAACCTGACCGGCGTCTCGCTGTGGGCGCCCGACGGCGCCAACATCGGCTCGTCCGAGGACGTGCCGGCGTCGGGCCGGGCGAGCGCCGCGGATCGACCGTTCTTCCTCGCCGCCATCCGCGACCCCGGCATCGCCGTCGAGGCGCCGCTTCGGCTGCAGAAGGGCGGCGAGTGGACGGCGGTGTTCGCCCTGCCGGTCGTCCGCGACGGCCGGACCGTCGCCGTCGTCTCGGTCGCCACCCGGCTGCAGACCCTGACCAGCCTGCTCGACCCGGAATCGACCCTCACCCCCGGCGGCGTGATCTCGCTGATCGATGCCGAAGGGCGGATGGTCGGCCGCTCGCTCGAGCCCGAGCGCTGGATCGGTCAGCCGGCGCCGATGGAGCGCACCCTCCTGCTGCGCCGCTTCGCCGAAGGCCGGGGCAGCGCCGAGAACACCGGCTTCGACGGCATCGCCCGGATCGCCGGCTTCGCCCGGGCCCGTTCGGTGCCGTGGCTGGTCTACGTCGGCATTCCGGTCGAGGCGGCACTCGGCCCGGCCGGCGCCAATGCGCGCGAGAGCCTGCTGCTCGGCCTCGGCATGCTGGCGATCGGCCTCGTCCTCGCCGCCTGGGTCGCGCGGCGAATCGCCCGGCCGCTCCGCCAGCTGAGCGCCGACGCGCGCCTGCTCGGCGAAGGCCACTTCGAGCACCGCACCGAGGTCCGCACCGGCAGCGAGATCGGCCTGCTTGCGCACACCCTCAATCGCATCGCCGCCGCGTTGCAGGAGCGGATCGCCGCCGCCCGGCGCAGCGAAGAGCGGCTGATGCTGGCGCTCGAAGGCTCGGGCCAGGCCTTGTGGGACTGGGACATCGCCGGCAACCGCATCTTCTGCAGCGCCCGCGGCTCGACCCTGCGCGGCGGGCCGGACCAGGCGTTCGAGATCTCGCCGCAGGAGCGGCAGACCCACGTCCATCCCGACGACCACGCCACGGTGCTGGCCCGCGTGCGCGAAGCGTTCGCCGGGCGGACGCCGATCTACGAAGTCGAGTTCCGGATCCGCCATCACGCCGGCCGCTGGGTCTGGCTGCACAGCCGCGGTCGGGTGGTCGAGCGCGACGCCGCCGGCCGCGCCCTGCGCATGGTCGGCACCGATGCCGACATCACCCGGCAGAAGGCCGCGGAGCAGCAGCTGCGCCAGCGCGCCGAATTCGACGCCCTCACCGGCCTGCCGAACCGCGGCCTCTTCAACGACCGGCTGGAGAGCGCGATCGAGCGCGCCCGGCGCAGCGGCAAGACCCTGGCCCTGCTGTTCCTCGACATCGATCACTTCAAGGGCGTCAACGACTCGCGCGGCCACGGCGCCGGCGACACGCTGCTCAGGATCGTCGCCGAGCGGCTGCTGGCGACCGTGCGCGGCGTGGACACCGTCGCCCGCCTCGCCGGCGACGAATTCACGGTCATCCTCGAAGGCCTGGCCGAGGCGGCCGACGCCGAGGTCGTGGCGATGAAGCTGGTCGAGGCGCTGCGTCCGCCGATGCGCATCGGCAACGATCTGGTGAGTGTCTCCACCAGCGTCGGGCTGGCGATGCTGAGCGACGCCGACCTCGACGCCGCGAGCCTGCTGGCGCGGGCCGACGAGGCGCTCTACGAGGCCAAGCGCGCCGGCC
>DATCGH010000820.1:0-8925 GCA_036509055.1 Caldimonas sp. | reverse complement strand
CGCAGGCTGGTGCTCACGTTGGAGCGGGCGACTTCCAGCGTATCGACGATCTCGTCGGCGTGCATCGGCCGCCCGGAGATGAAAAGCAGCGCATGGATCTGGGAGACGGTGCGGTTGACGCCCCAGCGGGTGCCCATTTCGCCCCAGTGCAGGACGAAGCGCGAGAGGGTGGGCGACAGGGCCATGCCCGCAGCATGATCCTTCCTGTAATTTCTGTCAATACAGAAATGAAAGGACGAAAGACGAGAGGTGAGGCATGCCGAATGCCGTTTGCCCGACAGCCCTTGCGCGAGAGACCCCATGCTCGAGAAACTGCCCGACCTGGTCGGCCATGCCCTGCGCGGCCAGCGCGCCGGCCTGGAGAAGACGGCATTCCAGGCCGTCGACCTGCGCGGCGGGATGGCCGCCATCGCCGTCGGCAGCCTGGCGTTCGCCGACCATGCGCCGATCCCCGAGCGCTACACCGCCGATGGCGAGGGCGTGTCGCCGCCGCTGCAATGGACCGGCGTGCCCGACGCGGCCGCATCGGTGCTGCTGATCGTCGAAGATGCCGACGCGCCGACGCCGCAGCCGCTGGTGCATGCGATCGTCGTCGAGCTGGCTCCGGGCGACGGCGCGCTGCAGGAAGCGGCGTTGCCGAGCCGCGACCACGACGGCGCCGGCCTCCGGCTCGGCCGCAATTCGTACCTGCAGGCGGCCTGGCTGCCGCCGGACCCGCCGCCGGGGCACGGTGTCCATCGCTACGCCTTTCAGGTGTTCGCGCTCGAGGCCCGAGCGAGCTTCGAAGGCGAGCCCGGACGCGAGGCCGTGCTCGAGGCGATCCGCGGGCACGGCTTGGCGAGCGGCTGCCTGATCGGCACCTACGAGCGGCCCGACACCTCGATCAGCGTCGGCGACGAGGCGGGCGTGCCGGTGATCCTGCCGCCGATGGCCACCTGAGGTGGTGCCGACAGATCGCCGACAGGCGATCGCTGCCGCTTCCTCAGGCCGGCGCGGACCCCGCATCCGCCGGCTGATCGAAGAGGTCGTCGACGCCATCGCGGCGTGCATCCTCGATCGTCAGCAGGCGCCGCTTGGTCGCGGCGCCGCCCGGCGCCGAGAAGCCGCCGAGCTCGCCGCCCGCGGCGACGATCCGATGACAAGGCACGACGATCGGAAACGGATTGCGGCCGAGCGACTGGCCCACCTCCCGCGCCGTGGCCTCGGGGCCGACCCGGGCGGCGAGCTCGGCATAGCTGACGACGCGGCCCGGGGCGATCGTCCGCGCCGCGGCGTACACGCGGCGGTCGAAGGGATCGAGGCGCGAATCGTCGATGCGGATGGTGCCGAGATCGGTGCGCTCGCCGCCGAGCAGCGCGGTGATCGCGGCGACGGCGGCGGCGACGCTGCCCCCGGGTGCGGCCTCGATCGCCTGCGGATAGCGCTTGGCGATCCGGGACCTCAGTCGCGCCGCCGAGGCCTCGGGCAGCCAGACCGCGAACACGCCCGCGTCGTTCCAGGCGAGCGCGCAATCGCCGATCGCGGTGGCGAAGACGGAGAAGGCCCGAGGCTCGTGCATGCGGATCATCGTAGCCGCGTCGAAGCACGACCGCCGGTCGGAATCGGCCGTGTCGATCCGTCAAGAATTGGCGCGGCCGGCATTTGCCGCAAGGCCGCCCGCGCCCGCGGCGAAGACGGGAGCGAGACAATCGAACGTGCTCTCCAGCCTCCTCTTTCGTGACCGCAAGCTGAGCTGCGGCATCGTCGTCCTGGCTCCGACGCGCGAGCTGCTGCTCTGTCACGTGACCGGGCAGCGGCACTGGGATCTGCCCAAGGGCGGCATCCACGAAGGCGAGACGCCGGCCGAGGCCGCACTGCGGGAGACGATGGAGGAGACCGGCCTGGTCTTCGATCCGCAAGCGCTGGTCGACCTCGGCCGCTTCGCCTATACCGGCAAGAAGGACCTGCACCTGTTCGCGGCCCCTTCCGAGCGGGTCGACCCGCTCGCGCTCTGCTGCGAAAGCACGTTCGTCGAGCGCGGCTCGAGCCGCCGCCTGCCGGAGATGGACGGCTTCGGCTGGTTCGCCATCGATCGCCTGCCCGAGCTGTGCACGTCGCGCATGGCGGCGGTTCTGACGCAGGCGCTGGACCTGGGCCGGGTGGTCGACTCGCTGCGGCCGCTGCCGGCGCGCCTCGCTGCCTGAAGGCGACCTGCGGCGCCTAGCGCGCCACCAGCTTCAGGCCGAAGCCGATCATGAAAAGGCCCGCCATCCGGCTCAGCACCCGCGACACCTTCGGATTCGCGCGCAGCCTTTCGGCGAGACGGTGCGTCAGCAGGGTGACCACCAGGCCATAGAGGAAGGTCAGCGCCGCGATCGTGGCCGCCATCACCGCGAAGGTCAGCACGCCGGCATGGTGCGCCGGATCGACGAACAGCGGGAAGAACGCCATGTAGAACACGATCGCCTTCGGATTGAGCAGGGTGATCGCGAACGCCTGGCGGAAGTACTGGCCGGTGCGGATGTGCAGCACCGGCTTGTCGCCGGGCTTGGCGAGGATCATTCGCAGGCCGAGCCAGGCGAGGTAGCCCGCGCCCAGCCACTGCACGGCGCGAAACGCCGGCGGATACGCGGCCAGCAGCGTCGCCACGCCGGCGACCGCGAGCCACATCAGCACCTGGTCGCCGATGATGACGCCGAACGTCGCCGCCAGGCCGCCGCGGATGCCGCCCTTGCCGGTGGAGGTGATGAGGGCGAGGTTGCCGGGCCCCGGGATCATGAGGAAGACGATCACGGCGACGACGAACGACGCGTAGTCGGAAATGCCGAAAAACATGGCGACCGAGTTTAGCCGCGCGCCCTTGTCGCGCCGGGCCATCGCCGAGAATCGCGCGGTGACGCCGCACGAGGAATTCATCGCTGCCTTTGACCGCGCGATCGCCGATCGGACGCTGGTCTCGCTGGTGCTTTCGAAGCGTCGGCCGGCCGCAAGCGACCTGCAGAGCGTGCGCATCCGGCCGATCGCGCTGCGCGGCGAGGCCCGGCTCTCCTTCGTCTGGCGCCACGCGACCCGCGACGTGACGAAGAACCTCGATCCGGGCGCCGCCCGCACCGCCGTGGTCGCCCTGCTCGATGCCGAGCGCGAGCCGTCGTTCGCCCATGCGACGCTGCACGCCGGCACAGCCGAGCTGCAGCTGCGCTTCAGCAAGACGGGCAGGCAGGCCCTGGTGCGGACAGAGCGCCCCGAGGCCGCCGCGTTCGGCGCGGCGGCGCAGGCCCACGATCGCGTCAAGCCGCGGGCGCTGCCGCTCGAGCTGCCGTTCTGGGTCGACCTCGGCATCGCCGACGAGGGCCATCGCCTGGTGCCGTCGATGGCGCGCAAGTGGAAGCAGATCGATAAGTTCCTCGAGGTCCTGGAGCACGCGCTCGACGATGCCGGCTGGGCCGAAGCCGGCCCGCCGCCGCGCGTCGTCGATTTCGGCTGCGGCAAGGGTTACCTCACCTTCGCCGTCCACGAGTACCTGCGCCGGCGCTTCGGCGGCGCGCCCGAGGTCACCGGCGTCGAGCTGCGCGCCGACCTGGTGGGCTTGTGCAATGCCGCCGCGACCCGTGCGCACTGCGAAGGCCTGCGCTTCGTGCAGGGCGACCTGCGCAGCTTCGCGCCCGAGGCGGTGGACGTGATGATCGCCCTGCACGCCTGCGACACCGCGACCGACCACGCGCTCGACCTCGGCCTGCGCGCCGGCGCCCGCATCCTGGTCGCCTCGCCCTGCTGCCACAAGGAGCTGCGGCCGCAGCTGACCAGCCCGAAGGCGCTGGCGCCGCTGTTTCGCCACGGCATTCATCTCGGCCAGGAGGCCGAGATGCTGACCGATGGGCTGCGCGCGCTGGCGCTGGAAGCGTCCGGCTACCAGGCCAAGGTGTTCGAGTTCGTGTCGCTCGAGCACACCAGCAAGAACAAGATGATCCTGGCGACCCGACGTCCGGCCGATGCCGGCGAGACGGCGCGACGCGCCGCGGCCGAGGCGGAAGGCCTCAAGGCCTTCTACGGGATTCGCGAGCAATGCCTGGAGCGGCTGCTGCGCGAGCGCGGCGCCGCTTTTGCCGACACGCCGGCCGAAGCAGGCTAGGCGGGGAGTGCGCGTCGGTGCGGCGCCGGCTCGACCGGCATTGCGCAGGCTCCCGATCGATGGGATAGTCCGCGGCGCCGTTCGGGCCATCGCCGACAGGAACCGGAGGAGACCGCATGGGAATCTTGCAGGTGCTGGGCCTGCCCTCGCCGGGCCCGGTGGCGGCCGCCGCACCGCAGGACGACAAGCTGGCCGCGGCCCGGAAGAAATACGAGGACGCGAAGCTCGCCCTCGAGCAGGGCGACCTGGCGCGCGTGCCGGCCAAGTCGCCGCCCGGCGTCGAGGGGTCGTTCGCCGCGGTGGCGGCGGCGCGCAAGGCCCTGCCGGCGGCGCCCAAGACGACGAAGGATTACGACGCCGGCAGCAAGGCGCTCGCCACGCTCGCGAAGCGCGTCGCCGCGTACCTGGCCGCCGAGGCCGCCGCCCTGGCGCGGCTGAAGAAGAAATACGACGCCGACAAGCTGGCTCTCGACGACGAACTGCTCCAGGTGCCGCTCGGCGCGCCGAAGGGCATCGAGGCCGCCTACAACGCCGTCACCGCGGCGCGCGGCGCGATCCCCGCCGACCCGGCGACCATCGACGAGTACCTCGCAGCCATCAAGGGATGGCCCGCGCTGAAGAGGAGCGTCGACGCCTACCTGAAGGCCGCGGCGCGCAAGAAGCGCATCGACGACGGCGTCGGCGCCTACGGCTCGAGCGGCACCAAGGTCGGCGAACTGAAGGACGCCGACAAGCTGAACGACGAGCAGAAGCGAATCCTCGACGCCAAGCTGACCGAGAAGCTCGGCACCCCCGGCGTCCAGATGTCCGAGAAGGAGCTGAAGCAGTTCGCGCAGCGGGTCGTCGAGAAGACGAACAAACTGGCCGAGACGCCGCTCGAGAAGAAGATTCCCGGCGTCAACGAGAAGCTCGCCAAGTCGGAGACGCTGAAGACGAACATCGTCAAGCTGCAGGCGGCCAAGTGGAAGATCAAGGTCAACAAGAAGGGCGGCGGCAGCTACTGCGACAAGACCAACAAGACGATCGCGATCGATCCCGACGATCCGATCGAGGAAGTGCTGGGCGGCCTGGCGCACGAGACCGGCCATGCGCTGTACGTGCTGCCCCCGGCGCCGACCATCAAGGCCTCGGCCTCTGGCGTCGACTACGTCCGCAAGTCGACCGAGATCAACTTTCTCGATGAAGGCGAGGCCCAGATGGTGGCCTGCCGGGCGACCAAGGATCTCGGCGCCAACGGCGTCGCCGCCAACGTGCCCGCCGACAGCGCCGGCAAGTTCATGGCCATCTACGTGCGCTACACCGTCGGCGACCTCGGCGAGGACGCCGCGCGCAAGGAAATGGCCAAGGAGTTCGGCAACCTGATCACCAGCACGACCAAGGAGTCGTACCTTGTCTACTACGGCAGCGCGCACATCGCGAACTGGAACGCGGCGCACAAGAAGGATCCGTCGAAGCAGCTCGCCAAGACCATCCTTGCCACAATGACGCTGTTCCCATGAGCGGCCGCCGCCAGCAACCGGAGCCGAGACGATGAAGATCTTCGACGTGATCGACAAGCTGATCGCCGCCATCCCGCTCACGCCCGAGAAGGTGGGCAAGATTCTCGACACGCGCGTCGCGCGCGACAAGGACAGCGACACCTCGGCCATCGCCGCCTACGCGCAGCCGGAGACCGTGAAGGGCGGCCCGTACGAGTCGGTCGACCTGCGCATGCCCGACGACGACATCGGCGAAGGCGGCGTCTTCCTGAGCGTGACGATGCGCGCCGACGGCGGCATCGACCAGGCCGCCATCTCGGAACGCTACGGCACCGATTTCCACGCCGAGATCCCGTCCCCGCGCTACAAGCCGGGTACCGTACCGGTCTACCTCACCTACGAGCGCGACTGGGGCAGCCTGGCGTTCGGCGTCACCGCCGATGCCGAGGGCAAGCTGGTCCGCTTCATCCTGAACACGCGCGCCGAGCCCGCGGCGGCCGACGACGAGGCATGAGCGGCCGTCTGCCGCTCCTGGCCGCCACCCTCGCGTGCCTGTTGCCTGTGCCGAGCCGTGCCGACTGCGATCTTGCCCGGTTCGGCGCGTCGGCGGCCGGCGCCTGCGCCCGCTCGGCCGCCGACTGCGTGCCCGCCTACCTGCCGGAAGAGATCCGCGCCATCGCCGGGGGCGCCGTGCTCGAGACGGTCGGCCTCGGGGTCAACGACGGTCGGGCCAGCTGGCGCGCGCTCGACATCGAGCGCCGCGAGGTGGTCGTCGTCGAACGCTATGCCGGCCGGAAGGTCGGCCAGGCGCCCAAGGTCGACCCGGCCACGGCGAGCGAGTATCTGAAGACGGTCGATCCGGAGCCGAAGCGTTCGGTCGATCACGTGCGCCGCTATCCGGTCTCGCCGGCCCAGGCGGCGGCCTTGGCGTGCCCGGTGTCCGGCGCGGGCGCCGCCCCCGCGCCGCCGGTCCGCACGGTGAGCGACACCGGCAGCCGGTTCTATCTGCTGCTCGGCGAGACGGCGCACAGCTCGACGGCGATCGGCCGCTTCGAGGGCGCGCCGGGCGGCTTCGGGCGCGCCATCGACGAGATCGTCAAGCGCGGTCGGCCGGGCGCCCCGGCCCGCTGAGCCGCCGCGTGCGCGGGCGCCGCCTGGAGCATCAGGCCGCGCCGCGGGCGAGCAGCGTCTCGAGGCCGAGCCCCTCGATCGCCAGCCGGCTGCGCACACCCACCCGCGTGAGGTGGCCGTACTCGACCGCGTTGCGCAAGCCGTTGCCGGTGGCGCGCGAGAACATGCCCACGACCCGGCCGGTCGCATCGAAGATCGGCGAGCCGCTGTTGCCCATGGCGCCGTCGAGATCGGTCTCGAAATAACGCTCGTCGCCGCCGGTCACGCTGCCGTGGGCGACGCGCAGGCCGCCGTCGGCATCGGCGTAGCCGAGCGCTTGCCGGGAAGCGCTACCGCGCGCGCTGCGCAACGGAAAGCCCGCCATCCACACCGGCTCGCCGGGAGCGACGTCGCGGGTCGTGAGACGCAGGAAAGACGACGGCGCCGGGGCGACGCGCAACAGCGCGGTGTCCTCGCGTGGATGGAGCAGCCCGGTCGCGTCGGGCTCGAGGGCGCGCTCCGTCGACGGGTTGGCGACCAGCCAGAGCGATTCGGCGTCGCGCCAGCGCCAGCCGCCGCTGCCGTCGGCCTCGGCGATCTGGGCGCGCACGCTGCGGCAGGGCACCTCGGCGTCGAGCACGCCGGCTTCGCGCCGGTAGTGGCTGACCTCGGCGATCACCAGGTGGTAGTTGCTCAGCACGTGGCCCTGGGCGTCGATCGCGAAGCCGCTGCCGCCGCCCTGCAACGGCACGGTCAGCGGAAAGCTCGCACCGGCCCGGACCTGCTCGCTGAACTCGTGGCGCACCATCGCCGTCGCGAACTCGGGCTCGGTGGCGCGCGCCTTGTCGGCCTCGGTGAAGAAGCGGTGCCAGAGCTCACCCCCCTCGGGCAGGTCCTCGTTGCGATTCAGGCGTGCCGCGGTCTCGGCGTCGGCAGCGATGTCGAGGCGGAGCAAGGTGCGCGGCAGGATGCGGACCATCGCCGCGGCCAGCGCCGGCGCCGGCACGCCGGGGATGGCGAGGCGGTCGGGAGCGAAGAAGCCCTCGGCCACCGGCGCGCTCCTGCGCCTAGCAGGGAATGATCTTGAACTCGACCCGCCGGTCGAGCGCATCGACCGCGTTGTCGGTGCCGCTGCCGACGATGTTCTGGCGAAAGCCCATGCCGGCCGTCTTCGTCCGGCTGCCGAGCGCCGCCGATTCGGTGGCGAGCTTCTGGCGGATGAAGTTGGCGCGCTGCAGCGACAGCGTGTCGTTGACCTGCTCCGAGCCGGTCTTGCTGGTGTGGCCGACGACGTTCATGCAGACCTTGGCGGCCGTGCCTTCCTTGGCGATCTGCCTGAGCCACATGCCGTACGGACCGCTCACCCGCGGGTCCGACCAGAAGTCGGTGCTGCCGGGGTTGAACAGGAACTTCACGCCGAGCTCGTTGTAGGCGATGCCGAGAGCGACCACCCGGCCGAACGCCTGCTCGGCCTCGGCGGTGCGGCCGAGCTTGGCGGAGGTGAGGTAGATGCCATTCATGACCCGGATCTGCTCGCCGGTGGGCATCGCCAGCGCGCTCCGGTACTGGCCCAGCGCCTCGACGTAGCGCTCCTGGTTGTAGAGCGCGGTCGCCTCGTTGATGACGGTGGCGGCGGCGATGCGCTCGAGGTAGAAGGCGTCGCCGCGCTGCCCGGGCGGCGTCGCCGAGGTGCGGGCGTAGCCTTCGATCACCTTGTCCTTCACCAGCACCGGGCTGTCGCGGTAGTAGGCGAGCGGCGTGTGGTCCAGGCCTTCGTCCCTGGCGAGCGCCGACGCCTGGGCGACGACGGTTCCGGACTTCAGCTCGGTGAGCGCGAGATTGATCTGCAGCGCCCGCTTGCGATTGGCGGCACTGGCCTCGACCCGGGTCATGGTGCCGGTCAGCAGGTACTGGGCGCGCGCCAGGTTGGCCGACTGGAACGGCAGGATCTCGAACTGGTCGGTCTTGGTCGTGAGCCGTTCGGAGACCCGGTTCTCGAGCAGCACCGTCGCCGCCGTCTGCTGCCCGGTCACCGCGTCGAGCATCGGGTCGAGGACGACGCTGCGCTTGTTGACCTTGGACTCGACCTTGGCGAGGAACGCGGGCAGCTTCTGGGTCTGCGCGGCGAGTCCGTCGGTGGCCTGCGCCACGGCCTGGTCGAACGGCTGCTCGTCGCTGAGGTTGGTGGCCTGCGGCGGCGCCGCACAACCCACCAGGACGCCGAACAGC
>DATCGH010000819.1:0-3524 GCA_036509055.1 Caldimonas sp. | reverse complement strand
CATGGCCGACGTCGCCCGCGCCGAGGGGCTCGCGATCGACGTCGCCCGGCTCTCCGCCGAGCTCGGCTGCCCGGTGGTGGAGACGGTGGCGGTGAAGTCCGACGGCCACGCCGGCCTGCTCGCCCTGCTCGAGGAGCGGCTCGGCCAGGCACTGCCGGAAGTCGCCACGGCCGGCGGCGAGTCCGAGCGCGAGGCCCGCTCCTCTGCCGACCTGCAGCTCGAAGTGCGCCGCATTCTCGCGATCGCCGCCCCCGGCGCGGCGGCGGTGCAGCGCTTCCATCACCGGATCGACGCGGTCGTGATGCATCCGGTCTGGGGCCTGGCGCTGCTCGGCGTCGTCCTGTTCCTGATGTTCCAGGCGGTCTTCTCCTGGGCCACCGTGCCGATGGACGCGATCAAGGCGGCGATGGCCGCCGCCGGGGAATGGACCACGGCGCACATGGCCGACGGGCCGCTGCGCAGCCTCCTGGTCGACGGCGTGATCGCCGGCGCCGGCAGCGTGATCGTGTTCCTGCCGCAGATCCTGATCCTGTTCTTCTTCATCCTCGTGCTCGAGGACTCGGGCTACCTGCCGCGCGCCGCCTTCCTGCTCGACAACCTGATGGGCAAGGTAGGCCTCTCGGGCCGGGCCTTCATCCCGCTGCTGTCGAGCTTCGCCTGCGCCATCCCCGGGATCATGGCGACGCGCACCATCGCCAACTGGAAGGACCGGCTCTCGACCATCATGATCGCGCCGCTCATGACCTGCTCGGCGCGCCTGCCGGTCTACGCCCTCCTCATCGGCGCATTCGTGCCCGATCGCGCCGTCGGCCCGTTCAACCTGCGTGGCATCACCCTGTTCGTGCTCTATGTCGCCGGCGTGGTCTCGGCGATGGCGGTGGCCTGGGTGCTCAAGCGCATCTGGATCAAGAGCCGCTACCAGCCGCTGATGCTGGAGCTGCCGCCGTACCGGATGCCGGGCCTGCGCAACCTCGTCCTCGGCCTGTGGGAGCGGGCGGCCATCTTCCTCAAGCGGGTCGGCGGGATCATCTTCTCGCTGATGGTCGTGCTCTGGTTCCTCTCCAGCTTCCCCGCGCCGCCGGAAGGCGCGACCGGGCCGGCGATCCAGTACAGCATCGCCGGCATGCTCGGCCAGGGCCTGCAGCACCTGTTCGCGCCGATCGGCTTCAACTGGCAGATCTCGATCGCGCTGGTGCCCGGCCTGGCGGCGCGCGAGGTCGCGGTCGGCGCGCTCGGCACGGTCTATTCGATGTCGGCCGCCGGCGACTCGGTCGCCGACGCGCTGTCGCCGGTGATCGCCCAGGGCTGGTCGCTCGCAACCGCGTACTCGCTGCTCGCCTGGTACGTGTTCGCACCGCAATGCATCTCGACCCTGGCGGTGGTCAAGCGCGAGACCAACTCCTGGCGCTATCCGCTGCTGATGGCCGCGTACCTGTTCGCGCTCGCCTACGCCGCTGCTTTCATCACCTACCGCGCCACGCTCGCGCTCGGAAGCTGAGCCGTGATCCAGACCGTCGCTGCCCTCTGCCTCGTCCTCGGCTGCGCCGTCTTCGCGGCCTGGACGCTGCTGCCCGCGGCCGCGCGGCGCGGCATCGCCGTCGCCCTGCTGAAGCGGCCGCTGCCGGGGTTCGCCGCTCGCTTCTTCCAGCGCCATGCCCAGGCGGCGAGCGGTTGCGGCTGCGACGGCTGCGATCGCAACGTCGCCGCACCGCCGGCGGCCGCACGCCCTCCGGCGCAAGGCGCTCCGCTGGTCTTTCACCCCCGTCGCAAGGCTTGAGCCGCGACGGCGGGCGTCGCCTCAGCTGCCGAGCGGCGTGCCCATTGCCTTGTCGCCCAGGCCCTTGGGCAGCGGGAAGTGCACCGTCTCGACCGCGCCCGGGAGGCTGCGCACCGAGACCGCGCCGAGCACGCGCAGCCGATCGACGACCTTCTGCACCAGCAATTCCGGCGCCGACGCGCCGGCGGTGACGCCGACGCGGCGCCGGCCCTCGAACCATTCGGCCCTCAGGTCGTCGGCCTTGTCGACCATGTAGGCGTCGGCGCCCAGGCGCTCGGCCAGCTCGCGCAGCCGGTTGCTGTTCGAGCTGCTCGGGCTGCCGACGACCACCAGCACGTCGACGCCGGGCGCCAGCATCTTGACCGCGTCCTGCCGGTTCTGGGTGGCATAGCAGATGTCCTGCTGCTTCGGCTCGCGCACCTCGGGAAAGCGGCGCTTGACCGCCGCCAGGATCGCCGCCGCGTCGTCGACCGAGAGCGTCGTCTGGGTCACGACCGCGAGCTTCTGCCCGGCAGGGATCTCGACCCGGGCGACGTCTTCGACGTCCTCGACCAGGTAGATGCCGTGGTCGAGCTGGCCCATCGTGCCCTCGACCTCGGGGTGGCCCTTGTGGCCGATCATGATGAATTCGTAGCCTTCGCGCGCCAGCTTGGCGACCTCGATGTGCACCTTGTTCACCAGCGGGCAGGTGGCGTCGAAGACGCTGAAGCCACGCGCCGCCGCCTCGATGCGCACCGCCTGCGACACGCCGTGGGCGCTGAAGACCAGCGTCGAACCGGGCGGCACGTCGCCGAGGTCCTCGATGAAGATCGCGCCCTTCTTGCGCAGATCGTCGACGACGAAGGTGTTGTGCACGATCTCGTGCCGCACGTAGATCGGCGCGCCGAAGCGCTTCAACGCCCGCTCGACGATCTCGATGGCGCGGTCGACGCCGGCGCAAAAGCCGCGCGGCTCGGCGAGGATGACTTCTTCGACGGTCACAGGATTCCGATCAGTTGGACTTCGAAGGTCACGGGCCGTCCCGCGAGGGGATGGTTGAAATCGAACAGCAGCGCGTCGCTTTCGACCTCGCGAACGACGCCGGCAAAGCTCGCCTGACCGTCCGGCGTGGGGAAGCGGACGACATCGCCGACCCGGTAGTCGGCGTCGGCCTCGCCGTGCTCGGCGAGCAGCGCCCGCTTCACCCGCTGCAGCAGCTCCGGGTTGCGCTCGCCGAAGGCCTCGCCCGCTTCCAGCGCGAACGAGGCGCGGCTGCCTTCTTCCAGGCCGAGCAGGCGCGCTTCCATCGCCGGAGCGAGCTCGCCGGTGCCGAGCGAGAGCGTCGCCGGCTGCGCGCCGAAGGTGTCGACGAAGGCGGAGCCCTCGGAATCGCTCAGGCGATAGTGCAGGGTCAGGAACGACCCGGGCTCGACGCGGTTCAAGGGATGGAGTTCTCGGGAGATAGACTGAGCCGATTTTACGAGCCGGCGCCTTCGCACCCTTGCCAGTCTGACCCGAGATGCTCAAGGACATTCCCGCCTCGGCCCGCCCGCGCGAGAAGCTGCTCGCCCAGGGACCTGCCGCGCTCGCCGATGCCGAGCTGATCGCCCTCTTGCTGCGCACCGGCTTGCCCGGCATCTCGGTGCTGCAGCTCGCGCAGAACCTGCTCGACGCCTTCGGCGGCCTCGGCGGCCTGCTGCGCGCCGGGCCCGACGAGCTGCAGCGGGTCAAGGGCCTGGGCGGCAGCGCCAAGCGGGCCCAGGTCGCC
>DATCGH010000818.1:0-5164 GCA_036509055.1 Caldimonas sp. | reverse complement strand
GATCGCGGCGCTGCAGCCCGACGTCGCCTTTCTCGACATCGAGATGCCCGGCCTCAGCGGCCTCGGCGTCGCCCAGGGCATCGAGGGCGCGACCCGGGTCGTGTTCGTGACGGCGTTCGACGAATTCGCAGTGGCGGCGTTCGAGCAGCAGGCACTCGACTACGTGCTGAAGCCGGTCAAGGCCGAGCGCCTCGCCCGCACCGTGGAGCGGCTGAAGGCGGCTGCGGAGGCGCCGGCCGAGGACGCGCGGCTGGCGACGGCGCTGCAGCGGCTGCTCGCCGGGCCGACGACGGCGGGTGCGCCCCTGCGCCACATCCGCGCAAGCCAGGGCGACCTGGTGCATCAGATCGACGTCGCCGAGGTGCTGTACTTCCATGCCGACGACAAGTACACCTGCGTGCGCACCGCAGCGGGCGAGCATCTGATTCGCACCACCATCACCGAACTGGCGGCGCTGCTCGATCCGGCGCGCTTCCAGCAGATCCACCGCTCGACCATCGTCAATCTCGACCATCTCGCCGGCACCCGGCGCGACGAGCTCAGCCGGTTGTTCGTGCGGGTTCGCGGCCGGGGTGAGGAATTGCCGGTAAGCCGCGCCTACGTGCACCTCTTCAAGGCGATGTAGCCGCTAGGGCGCAATCAGTTCGGTACCATGCCGGTCGTCCCCTAGCCGGCGGCACGCAGTTCCGCGGCGCCATGGCGGGGATCGCTGCATGAATCCCGAGGACGACGACCGCACCATCATTCGCCCGCCCGGCGGACCCCGAACCGGGCAGATTCCCGCGTCGCCTGCCGCCGCTCCCGGTGTGCCCTACCCGCCGACCCAGGCGATGCCGGCGACGCACGCGATGACCTCGGCCGCGACGTCGCTGCCGACCTCGGGCACGACCTCGATGCCGACCACGGCGCCGCCCTCGGGCACCACCGCCGGCCCGGGCCACGCGCTGACCCTCCCGACGGGCACCCGGCTCGGCGAATTCGAGGTCACCAAGACGATCGGCGAAGGCGGCTTCGGCATCGTCTACCTCGCCTGGGACCATTCGCTCGACCGCAAGGTCGCGCTCAAGGAGTACATGCCGACCTCGCTGGCCTATCGCGCCGGCGCGACCGACATCAAGCCGCGCTCCGAGCGGCACCGGGAAACCTTCGACGCCGGCATGAAGAGCTTCATCAACGAAGCGAAGATGCTGGCGCAGTTCGACCATCCCTCGCTGCTCAAGGTCTACCGCTTCTGGGAGGCGAACGGCACCGCCTACATGGTCATGCCCTTCCTCGAAGGCTCGACCGTGCGCGACACCGTCCGAGCGATGCCCGGCCCGCCGGATGAAGCCTGGATCCTCGGCCTGCTGGCGCCGCTGCTGGACGCGCTGGTGATGCTGCATTCGTCGCAGATCTACCACCGCGACATCGCGCCCGACAACGTGCTGCTGATGGCCGATACCGGCCGACCGCTGCTGCTCGACTTCGGCGCGGCCCGCCGGGTCATCGGCGACATGACGCAGGCGCTCACAGCCATCCTCAAGCCGGGCTATGCGCCGGTGGAGCAGTACGCCGACATGCCCGGCCTGAAGCAGGGCCCATGGACCGACGTCTACGCACTCGCCGCGGTGGTGCACTGGATGATCATGGGCAAGACGCCGCCGCCCTCGGTCGGCCGGCTGTTCGACGACCCCTACGTGCCGCTGGCGCAAAGCGCGGCCGGCCGATACAGCGACACGTTCCTGCGCGCCATCGACCACGCTTTGGCGGTGATGCCCGAGAAGCGGACGACGTCGATCGAGGCGATGCGGGTCGAGCTGTTCGGCGGCACGCTGCCCGCGTCGGCGCCGACTCCGGCCGCCCCGGCCGCCGGCACGGCGACGCAGGAGGTCCCGCGCTCGCAGTCGCATCCTCGGACGGAAACGCTCCGCCACGAGCCCACCCGGCAAATGGTGCCGCCGACCGCGCAACCAGCGCGTCTCGGAACGGAGCCGGCCGCGCCGACGCCGGCCGCGAGCAGCAAGATGCCGCTGGTGGCGGGCGGCATCGGCCTGATCGTGGTCGCGGCCTTGGCGGCGTTCGCGCTCTGGCCGAAGGCGACGCCTCCCGGCACGACGACACCGACGGTCGTCGCACCCGCCGTCACCACCGCTCCTGCGGCGCCGAGCGGACCGGCACCGACGCCGGTCGTGGCCACGCCGCGCGCGGACACCCCGGCCGCCGTTGCGCCGGCAGCGTCCGTGCCGCCCGCCACCGCCACGACGGCACCGACCCCGTTGCCCGCACGCGACGCCGCATCGTCGAGCGAAGCCACGCATCCGACCGCTGCCGCCGATCCGAAGCCCGTCGTCCGCAAGCCGCCGCCATCGCGCATCGTCGAAACTCCTCCGGAGACACGCGAACGACCTCCCGCCCCGGCCCAGGCACGTCCGGTCGAGCCGAAGGCGACCGACAACAGCGCCGAGTGCGCGCGCATCTTCCAACTGATTTCGCTCGGCCAGGCGGACCAGGCGGTGATGGATCGATTCCGCACGCTTCGCTGCCGATGATCGTTGCCTGGCCCGTTCAGGGGTTGACGGCATCGGCCGGCTGGCCGACGATCTGCCGCCATCCGTTGTTCTTCGTGCCCCGTGTCGTTCCGCGCATCCGGCACATCGTGAACCCGGCCATCGACAAATAGCATTAACCCCAGTGCGTCCGCCCGGCCTGGCGGAGTGATGATTCGCGAGGAGGTTCGAAGGATGTTCCGGGCTGGATCCCTGATCGGCGAGCGCGCTCTGGCGCTTGCCACCTGCGCCGTCTCGGTGGCGGCGTTGACCTCGTGCGGCGGCGGCGACACCGGCAACAGCCAAGACAGCGGCGTCAACAAGACCTATCTCAGCGTCGAGGCTTCCGATGCCGACGGCGACACGCTGCAGTACCAGTGGCGTGTCACGGGCGGCAGCATCGACAACCGCAACGCCAGCTCCACCGTCTGGACGATGCCCGCAAGCCGCGGCATCCACTTTGCCTACGTGACGGTCAGTGACGGCCGTGGCGGCTATGTCGAGCAGCAATATGCCGTCAACGGCGATCGCCTGGACCTGCGTCCTCCATCGCGGCCACCGATCGTTCGCGCCGCCCCCGCGGTGACCGATGTGGAAGGCGCCACCGCCCGGCTGCGCTTTCTCTCCACCGTCGACACCCGCTTCCAGCCGGCGAGTGCCGGCGCGCCGGAAGCACGCACGGTCTTCCTGCCCGACGTCCAGGTGCAGCTGTTCGACCAGGCCACCGGCAGCCTCGTGTTCGGCGGCACCACCGACCTGAGCGGCGACCTCGACCTTCCCAAGCTGGTCGCGGGCACGGCCTACAACGTGCGCTGCGCCGCGCAGAACGGCACGCCGCTGCAGGATTGCGGCAGCTTCGTCGCCGACGACGAGGCCGCCATTCGCAGCCTCGCCCCGGTGCTGACCGGTGCGCAGAACCTGCGCCTGTTCGGCCACGTGGCGTTGGCCGGGGGTGAAGTCTGCGGCCACGAGAGCGCGTTCTTCGGCATTCGCAGCGCCGCGACCGTGCAGCTGCGCCTGGCCGACGGCACGGCGATCGGCGCTCCGCTGCACGTCAACCGTTTCGGCGACTACCAGATCAGCGCCGCGGTGCCCGTTCGCGCCGCGCTCAAGCTCGACGTGCAGTGCGAGGCCTACGCCGCGTTGCTCGATGTGCCCGTCTCGCCCGACCCGGCCGGCTACGTCGCCAGCGTGCCGATCGAGCTCTCGCACGTGATGGCCAACGCCCGGCCGCAGCTCGTCCGGATGGTCGCCAACGGCGCCGACGGCAACATCCGCGGGCAGATGGTCGTGCCGGGCGACGGCACCGGCTCCGATGTCCACCCCGGCGCCGATCACTACCTCACGTTCAAGGGCGTCGACACCCGGCTGAGTGCCTGCCTGTACTACCGGGCGCTGGGCGCGGTCGAGGATTGCGATGCCCAGGGCAATCCGAGCGGGGCGATCTCGTTCTCCGACTGGAAGACGAAGAACGGCTTCGGCCTGGGCGCCGATGTCACCGCCAACTTCATCAACCAGCGCGACCTCAACCTGCTGCGGCGCATGGTCGCCACCCGCTCGGCGAGCGGCGGCATCGCCTTCTACGTCTGCAACGCCCCCGGTCCCGACGGCAAGTCGCAGACCGAGATCGACCGGGTGATCGAGGAGGGGATGGACGACAAGAACAAGGTCGCCTGCGTGGCGATGGAGTACACGCCGGTCACCGGAGCGAACGGCGGCCAGCCGATCACCCAGTTCTTCACCTTCGGTCCCGACGAGACCCTGCTGCTCTCGATCAACCTCGATGGCCGCGGCGAGAAGTTCATGCCCGGCTCCTGCGTCGCCTGCCATGGCGGCTCGACCTACAACGGCCGCTTCCCCGAGCAGGCGACAGCCTCGCCCTTCCTGGGCGCGCGCTTCCTGCCGTTCGACACCGGCAACTACCTGTTCTCGTCGAAATCGTCGCTGTCCGAGGCGTCGCAGAGCGAAGCGTTCTACCAACTCAACCAGCTCGTCCTCGCCACCGAGATCGACCCGAACAGCGCCACCAGCCGCCTGATCAACGGCTGGTACGCCAACGGCCACGTGCTCGACAAGGAGTTCGTCCCGGCGATCTGGCAGCTGGCCGACGCGCAGCCGGCAACGGCCGGCGCCGCCCGGTTCTACAAGGAAGTGGTCGGCATCTCGTGCCGCACCTGTCACGTGTCGCTCGGCGCCCGATTCGACTGGGACGGCATCATCCTCAGCCCGTCGCGGGCCCAGACCCAGTTCTGCGGGGGCACCGCCAATGTCGCCGTCAATGCGGCGATGCCCAACGCGCTGATTTCGCGCGACCGGCTGTTCGAGCGTATCGAGAGCGACGCCTCGCTGGCGGCGCTGGTGGAGAAGTTCCTCGGCTGCTCCGCGCCGCTGCCCGATCCGGTCTATGCCAAGCGCTGACCGCCGGGCCGTATCGACGCTGCCCTTTCTCGTCCCGAGCTTTCCATCAGGAGCCCACGCATGAACCCGCGTCGCATCCGCCGCGCCCTCCCCGCCGCACTCGTCTCGGTCGCCCTGCTCTCCGGCTGCCAGACATCGGGAGCGCCCGCCACCGCCCCGACGCCAGCGGCCGCGCCCGCCCCGGCGCCGGCGCCGACCACGACGACCGGCGCCCGTCCCGC
>DATCGH010000817.1:0-3596 GCA_036509055.1 Caldimonas sp. | reverse complement strand
CCCCGGCAAGGAAGAATTTGGAGTGAACCGATGAGAACGACGTACTGCGGCCTGGTGAGCGAAGCGCTCCTCGGCCAGACGATCACGCTGATGGGCTGGGCGCACCGCCGCCGCGACCACGGCGGCGTGATCTTCATCGACCTGCGCGACCGCGAGGGCCTGGTGCAGGTCGTCTGCGACCCGGACCGCGCAGTGACCTTCGCCGTCGCCGAGGAAGTGCGCAACGAGTACTGCCTGAAGGTGACCGGCCTGGTCCGCGCCCGCCCGGGCGGCACCGACAACGCCAACCTCACCAGCGGCAAGGTCGAGATCCTCTGCCACGAGCTCGAGGTGCTGAACCCGAGCGTGACGCCGCCGTTCCAGCTCGACGAGGACAACCTCTCGGAGACCACCCGGCTCACGCATCGCGTGCTCGACCTGCGCCGGCCGCAGATGCAGCGCAACATGATGCTCCGCTACCGGGTGGCGATGGAGGTGCGCAAGTTCCTCGACGCCAACGGCTTCATCGACATCGAGACGCCGATGCTCACCAAGAGCACGCCCGAGGGGGCGCGCGACTACCTGGTGCCGAGCCGGGTGCACGACGGCATGTTCTTCGCCCTGCCGCAGAGCCCCCAGCTGTTCAAGCAGCTGCTGATGGTGGCGGGCTTCGACCGCTACTACCAGATCACCAAGTGCTTCCGCGACGAGGACCTGCGCGCTGACCGCCAGCCCGAGTTCACGCAGATCGACATCGAGACCTCGTTCCTCGCCGAGGAGGAGATCCGGACGATGTTCGAGGAGATGATCCGCAGCACGGTCAAGCACGCGATCGGTGTCGACCTGCCGGCGTTCCCGGTGATGGCGTATGCCGACGCGATGCGCCTGTACGGCTCCGACAAGCCCGACCTGCGCGTCAAGCTCGAGCTCACCGAGCTGACCGACGTGATGGCGAGCGTCGACTTCAAGGTCTTCTCCACCCCGGCGAAGGCCAAGGACGGCCGAGTCGCGGCGCTGCGCGTCCCGGGCGGCGGCGAGATGTCGCGCGGCGAGATCGACGCCTACACCGAGTTCGTCAAGATCTACGGCGCCAAGGGCCTGGCCTGGATCAAGGTCAACGATGCCGCCAAGGGCCGCGAGGGCCTGCAGTCGCCGGTGGTGAAGAACCTGCACGACCAGGCGCTGGCCGAGGTGCTCAAGCGCACCGGCGCCAAGGACGGCGACCTGATCTTCTTCGGCGCCGACAAGGCGTCCGTCGTCAACGACGCGCTCGGCGCGCTGCGGGTCAAGGTCGGGCACAGCGACTTCGGCAAGGCGCACGGCCTGGCGATGGGCGAGTGGGAGCCGCTCTGGGTGGTCGACTTCCCGATGTTCGAGTACGACGAGGGCGCCGGCCGCTGGAACGCGGTGCACCATCCCTTCACCGCGCCCAAGGACGGCCACGAGGACTGGCTCGAGACCGATCCCGGCCGCTGCATCGCCAAGGCCTACGACGTGGTGCTGAACGGCATCGAGCTCGGCGGCGGCTCGGTCCGTATCCACCGCGAGGACGTGCAGAGCAAGGTCTTCCGGGCGCTGAAGATCGACGCCGAGGAGGCGCAGGCGAAGTTCGGCTTCCTGCTCGACGCCCTGCAGTACGGCGCGCCGCCGCACGGCGGCATCGCGATCGGCCTCGACCGCTTCGTGATGTTGCTGGTGAAGGCCGAGTCGCTGCGCGACGTGATCGCTTTCCCGAAGACGCAGCGGGCGCAGGACCTGCTCACCAATGCGCCCGGGCCGGTCGACGAGAAGCAGCTGCGTGAGCTGCACATCCGGCTGCGCAATACGCAGGCCCAGGTTGCGTGACATGGTTGGCGGCGAGCGACGGTTCAAGATCCCCGAATCCGTTCTCGTCGTCATCCACACGGCAGCGGGCGAAGTGCTGCTGCTCGAGCGCGCCGACGCTCCCGGCTTCTGGCAGAGCGTGACCGGCTCCAAGGACTCGGCCGACGAGCCGCTGCTCGAGACCTGCCGGCGCGAGGTGGCCGAGGAGACGGGCATCCGGCTGGACGGGCGGTCGGCCGCCTCGCACGCCATTTGCCTACGCGACTGGCAGATGGAGAACGTCTACGACATCTACCCGCAATGGCAGCACCGATATGCTCCCGGTGTGAACCGGAACACCGAGCACGTCTTCGGCCTGCGCGTGCCGCGCGAGGTGCCGGTGCGCCTGGCACCGCGCGAGCACCTGCGCTTCGAGTGGCTGGAGTGGCGCGCCGCTGCCGACCGGTGCTTCTCGCCCTCCAACGCGGAGGCGATCCTGCATCTGCCCCGGTTCCTCGCCTGACCGCCGCGCCCCCCGCCGAGAGATGACCGCCGATCCGCCGCCCCATTTCCACGCCAGCACCCTGTCGAGCAGCCACTTGCGCGTCGCCACCTACAACATCCACAAGGGCGTGCGCGGCCTCGGGCCGAGGAAGCGGCTCGAGATCCACAACCTGGTGCTCGGCATCGAGGCGCTCGACACCGACCTGGTGTTCCTGCAGGAGGTGCGGCGCATGAACCGCGCCGCGGCGCGCCACTTTCCGGACACCAAGATCGGCTGGCCGAAGGTGCCGCAGGCCGACTACCTCGCGCCCGAGGGCTACGAGGTGGCCTACCGCACCAATGCGACCACCCGCGACGGCGAGCACGGCAACGCCTTGCTGTCGCGCTGGCCGATCGGCGACATCGGCCACCACGACGTCTCCGACCATCGCTTCGAACAGCGCGGCCTGCTGCATGTGCCGGTGGAGTGGAACGGGACCCGGGTGCATGCGATCGTCGCCCACTTCGGCCTGATCCATTCCAGCAGGGTGCGCCAGGTGCAGCGGCTCGGTGCCTTCGTCGAGCAGAACGTGCCCCGGGGCGAGCCCCTGATCGTCGCCGGCGACTTCAACGACTGGGGCGACAAGCTCGACGAGATGATGACGGCCTGCGACCTCGCCCGTGCCTGCGTCCCGGGCGACTCGCTGGCGCGGGTCAACACCTTTCCCTCGCGCATCCCCCTGTTCTCGATGGACCGCATCTATCTCCGCGGCTTCCGCTGCGTCGCGACCGCGGTGCCGCGCGGCACGGCCTGGGCGCGGATGTCGGACCACCTGCCGCTGGTCGCGGAGCTCGCCCTCACATAGGCCCTGGGCCTGCGAACGCCATGGGAGGGCTCGTCGCAGCGTCCAGCGAACCCTCGGCCAGCCCGGCGCTGCGGCCAGGGCATGCGATCGAGTTGCTGAAGGGCGGCGAGGCGCTGTTCGCGGCCCTGGTGCAGGCGATCGACGCCGCCCGCGCCGAGGTCCTGCTCGAGAGCTACATCTTCGAGTTCGCCGGCGCGCCGCTGCACGTCGCCGAGGCGCTGGAGCGCGCGGCGGCGCGAAGCGTCCGGGTCCGGGTGGTGGTCGACGGCATCGGCACCGGCGACGTGCCGGCCGAATGGCAGACGCGCTGGAAGACGGCCGGGGTGCAATGGCGGGTCTACAACCCGGCCCGCGGCTGGCGCGTGCTGATGCCGCGCCGCTGGCGGCGCCTGCACCGCAAGCTCGCCGTGGTCGACGGCCGGGTCGTCTTCTGCGGCGGCATCAACCTGCTCGACGACTACCGCG
>DATCGH010000816.1:0-3727 GCA_036509055.1 Caldimonas sp. | reverse complement strand
CTCCTTCGCCCTCGTGTAGTCCTCCCAGCGGCGCCGCGATTCGAGGTCCATCGGCGAGAGCTTCCAGACCTTGCGCCCGTCCTCGAAGCGGGACTTCAGGCGCCGCGTCTGCTCCTCGGGGCTGACTTCCAGCCAGTACTTCAGCAGGATGACGCCCGAGTCGATGATCGCCCTCTCGACCGCGGGCGTGCCCTTCAGGAAGGTCTGCACCTGCTCGTCGGTGGCGAAGCCCATGACCCGCTCGACGCCGGCGCGGTTGTACCAGCTGCGGTCGAAGATGACGACCTCGCCGGCGGCCGGCAGGTGCGGCAGGTAGCGCTGCACGTACATCTGCGACTTCTCGCGCTCGGTCGGCGCGGGCAGCGCGATGACGCGAAAGACGCGTGGGCTGACACGCTCGGTGATGGCCTTGATCGTGCCGCCCTTGCCGGCGCCGTCGCGGCCCTCGAACAGGATGCAGACCTTGGCGCCGGTGTGCGCCACCCAGAGCTGCAGCTTCACCAGCTCGACGTGCAGCTTCTTCAGCGCTTTCTCGTAGTCCTTGCTCGACAGGTCGGCGTTCGGGTCGGCCGCCGCCGCGGCCGCCTTGGCGGATGCCGGCTTGGGCGCCGCAGCGCCCTTCTTCGCGACACGGGTCTTGCCTTTGGTCTTGACATTCATGATCGAACTCCTTGGACTCGGAACGGTCTGTCTACGAAAATATAGCGATCGGATTTCGTCGCGAAGTTGCGCGGCGTCATTGTTGGAGCCCACCCCTCGCGCTATGCTGGCGCCAGGAGGTCATCGCACCATGAGCAGCGAATTTCGAGCGAAGTTCTGGGGCCGTCAGATGGACGACCTGATGTCGGAAATGGCGCGTCAGGCGACGATCTGCAAGGTGAGGCTGCTCGACCCCGGCGTCATCGAAGCGGTGCTGCGCAACGATGCGTCGGTCTGCGGCACCAGCAATCCGTTGTCTTTCAAGAAGCTCAGGGATTCGCTGATGCTCGGCTTCGTGGTCCGCGACAAGTCGGTCGAGAACCTCGGCCCGGGCGAGACCGAGGCGCTGGTGACCGCCATCCGCGAGCGCATCCAGGAGCACCTCGGCGGCCAGCTGGGCGGTCAGGGGTAGGAAGGTCGAGCCTTGCGGCGCGAGCATGGCTAGAACGCCGCGCCGATCGAGACCACCACCACCTGGTCCGACGATCCCGGGTTGAACCAGTAGCCGCCGAGGGTGAAGCGGCGCCAGGTGAGTTGGGCGAACGGCCCGCGCTGGATGTCGCGGTCGCCGCCGTAGGCCCGGGTGCGCTGCGCCACCAGGCCGGCGCGAAGCCACTCCACCGGACGAAAGCCCAGCTCGCTCCAGGCGTAGAGATACCTGCTGTCCTGATCGTTCGGGCGCACGTATTCGGCCTCGACGTAGAAGTCGAACCGCCCCCACCCCAGGCTCACCTCGAGGCCGGGCACGAAGGCCTCGGTCGAGCCCCAGGCGCCGCCGAGAAGCGGCGTCGCCTCCCAGGTGAACTCTTCGCCGCCGGAGAAAGTCCAGCCGATGAAGGCCGAGCGCGCGCCCACCGATTCGTAGTTGACCCGGGCCTCGAGATGCAGCGGGCCGCGATCGGCGACGCCGACGCCCGAGGTGTAGTTGTCGCCGTTGCGGACGCTGGTCGGATAGGCGGTGAGGGCGAACTCCCACGACGGCTTGGTCGCCGGTGCGGCGCGGCGCGACGGCCGCTGCCCGCCTCGTCCTCGGCGAGGGCCGCCGTTGCCAGGGCGGCGGCCAGCAGTCCGGTGGCCCACGACCGGGCGCTCATCCCCCAAGCACCATGATGACCCCGACCATCACGACGCCGAGAAAGGTCATCGCCAGGCCGGCGCGCCAGGAGCCGTAGCCGGCATAGCGCCCGAGGGCGAGCCCGCCGAGGAAGAGCATCACGAGGGCGACGACGCGGGAGGCATTCTTCGCCGCGCCGACGTCCTGCATGAAGGCGAACGGCAGGACGACCGGAAAGGTCGCCAGCACCACCAGGACGAAGATCGCCAGGGCGGCGAGCAGATCGCGGCCGTTGAGGCCCGCCCGCGCCGGCAGCGAAGGCATCGCGACGATGCGGCCGCGCATGGCCTCGATCTCGGTCGGCGACACCAGGCCGGCGGCGACTCGCGACAGCGTGCTCTCGATCACCGCCCGGCCGGCCTGCGGATCGGCGGCATCGCGAACCGAGCGCATCAGCGTCAGCGAGCGGCCGCGATCGACGACGGTACGAATGAGGTACATGACGCCATCGACGAAGCCCCAGGCGAGATTGCAGCCCAGCGCGGCGATGAACATCTCGCGCAGTTCCTCGCGCCCGGACTCGGCCACCGACACGGCGCCGGTGAAGCTCAGGGCCATGAGCAGGCCGAAGAGCATCTCCATGATCCGGTCCACCGGATGCAGGATCGGCTCGCGCGCGTTTTCGGCCGCGGCCGTGCTCACGCCGGCGACAGTGCCTGAATCGATCGTAGTGCTCATCCGGTCTCCCTTTGCCGAAGCTTCATCCCTCGTCCCGTCGGTCAAGCGGCCCGCCCGGTCTCCGGCCCTCCGGAACGGCTCGAACGCGGCTCGACTTCATTTCGATGCCTGCGCGATCTTCAAGGTGTGGCGGGCGATCATCAGCTCCTCGTTGGTCGGGATCACCCAGACCGCGACCTTGCTGTCGGCTGTGCTGATGCGCGGGCCGCCGGCCTGGTTGGCGGCCGGATCGAGGCTGATGCCGAGCCAGCCCCCATCGCGACACAGGCGCTCGCGGATCGACGGTGCGTGCTCGCCGATGCCGGCGGTGAAGACAAGCGCGTCCAGGCCGCCGGCGGCGGCGGCGAGCGAGCCGAGCTCGCGGCCGAGGCGATAGCAGAACAGGTCGACCGCGCGGCGCGCGCCCGCCTCCTCGCTCGCGAGCAGCACCCGCATGTCGCTCGACAGGCCGGAGACGCCCAGCAGCCCCGACTGCTTGTAGATCAGCGCCTCGATGGCGCGCGCGTCCATGCCGAGCTCGTCCATCAGATAGAGGACGACGCCGGGATCGAGATTGCCGCAGCGCGTGCCCATCGGCAGGCCGTCGACGGCGGTGAAGCCCATCGTGCTGGCGACGCTCTTGCCGCCCGCCATGGCGCACATGCTGCTGCCGTTGCCGAGGTGGGCGACGACGGTGCGCCCGGCCGCCGCCTTGGCGTCGACCTTTGGCAGCACATGGGCGATGTACTCGTACGACAGGCCGTGAAAGCCGTAGCGCCGTACGCCGCGATCGGTGATCGATGCCGGCAGCGCGAACGCCTGTGCCACCTCGGGCTGCGCCCGGTGGAAGGCGGTGTCGAAGCAGGCGACCTGCGGCAGGTCGGGACGGAGCCGGCCGACGATCTCGATCGGCTTCAGGTTGTGCGGCTGGTGCAGCGGCGCCAGCGGGCTCAGCTTGGCGAGCGCCGCGACCACCTCGGGAGCGACCCGCACCGCCCGGGCGTAGTCGAGACCGCCGTGGACCACGCGGTGGCCGACGGCGACGAGCTGGCTGTCGCCGCGACGCTCGCGCAGGAACTCGATCAGATGGGCGATCGCACCATCGTGGCCGAGCGGCGTTCCCTTGTCCCAGGTCTTCGCGCCGAGCTCCTCGCCCGCCGCGCTCTTGGCGACGAATCGCGGCGCCGTGCCGATGCCTTCGATCTGGCCCTTGAGCTGCAGCGTCAGCTGCTCGCCGGCGACCTCGAAGACGCTGAA
>DATCGH010000815.1:0-2042 GCA_036509055.1 Caldimonas sp. | reverse complement strand
GCTGACGGCCGACAAGGCACAGAGCCAACTGACGGCCGACAAGGCGCAGAGCCAGCGGACGGCCGACAAGGCGCAGCAGTAACCGCTGAATCTTCCCGCGAGCCGCCGCCCGCAAGGGCCGGCGGCTTTCTCTTGTGTGCGGTTCCCCGCTACCCTTGCGCGCCGTCAATCTCCCGGAAGGAGCCGAGTTGCGTCTGGCGAAGTCGTTGTGTTCCCTGCTGTGCCTTCCGTTCCTCGCCGTCGCCGAGCCCGGCCCCCTCGGCATCGCCTTCGTCGAGACCGCTGAGCTGCGCCTGTTCTATTCAGACCCGAGCCTGACCTTCCTCGTTCCGCACACCGCGCGCACGTTCAGCAACGCGTTCGACTGGCAGCGCCGGATCTTCGGCTGGGAGCCCTCCGAGCGCACGACCGTTTGGCTGCGCGACTTCTCCGACTACGGCAACGCGGGCGTCTCGCCGACGCCCAACACGATGCTGCGGATCGACGTTGCGCCGATGGCCAATGCGTTCGAGACCAACCCGAGCAACGAGCGCATGTACTCGACGATGAACCACGAGATGGTGCACGTCGCGACGACCGACATCTCGTCGAGCGAGGACCGGCGCTGGCGCGGCTTCTTCCTCGGCAAGGTGGCGCCGCAGTCGGCGCATCCCGAGTCGCTGCTCTACAGCTACCTGACGGTGCCTCGGTTCACGGTGCCGCGCTGGTATCTGGAGGGCAGCGCCGTGTTCATGGAGACCTGGATGGCGGGCGGACTTGGCCGCGCGCAGGGCGGCTACGACGAGATGGTGTTTCGTGCCATGGTGCGCGACGACGCCCGCTTCTACGACCCGCTCGGCCTCGTGTCGCGCGGCACCCGCGTCGACTTCCAGGGCGGCGCCAACGCCTACCTGTACGGCGGGCGCTTCTTCACCTGGCTCGCCTACGCCCACTCGCCCGAGAAGGTCGTCGCCTGGCTGCGTCGTGACGAGGGCAGCCGCCGCCACTACGCCGATCAGTTCGAGCAGGTGTTCGGCCTCCCGCTCGATCGGGCCTGGCAGGACTGGATCGCCTTCGAGCACGAGTTCCAGCGGCGCAATCTCGCCGAAGTCCGCAAGCATCCGATCACGCCGCAACGCAACCTGGCCGCCACCGCGATGGGCTCGGTCTCGCGCGCCTATCTCGACGAGGCGAGCGGCGTCCTCTACGCCGGCGTACGCTATCCGGGCATCGTCGATCACGTCGCCGCATTGAACATGCGCGACGGCAGCGCCCGGGCCTTGGCCGAGATCAAGGGCGCGATGCTCTACTCGGTCACCTCGCTGGCCTTCGATCCCGCCAGCCGCAGGGCCTTCTTCACAACCGACAACCTGGGTTTCCGCAACCTGATCGCAGTCGACGTCGACAGCGGGGAGGAGACGCTCCTCCTGAAGGAGGCGCGCATCGGCAGCATCGCGTTCAATCCGGTCGACCGCTCGCTGATCGGCGTGCGGCACAGCTCCGGGCTGGCGACGCTGGTGCGCGTTCCCTATCCCTACGTCGGCTGGGAGCCGGTGCACGAGTTTCCCTATGGCGTGGTGCCGAGCGACCTCGACGTTTCGGCCGACGGCCGGTTGCTCTCGGCCTCGATCACCGACGTCGGCGGCGACCAGTTTCTGCGCGTGTGGACGCTGGCGACATTGCTCGCCGGCAACACCACGCCGCTGAGCGAATTCCGCTTCGGCCAGTCGGCGCCCGAAGGCTTCGTCTTCACGAAGGACGGCCGCCATCTCTACGGCAGCAGCTACTACACCGGCGTCTCGAACATCTTTCGCTACGAAGTCGCGACCGGCGACGTGAAGGCGGTATCGAACGCCGAGACCGGCTTCTTCCGGCCGATCCCGATGGCCGACGGTCGCCTGGTCGTGTTCAGCTACACGGGCGAGGGATTCACGCCGGCGATCATCGAGCCGCGGCCGCTCGAGGACCTGAGCGCGATCACCTTCCTCGGCACCGAAGTGGTCGCGCGGCATCCGGTCGTCACGACCTGGCAGGTGCCGCCGGCCAACGCCGTCGACTACGAC
>DATCGH010000814.1:0-2227 GCA_036509055.1 Caldimonas sp. | reverse complement strand
CCGTTCGAGCTTTTCCGGGGTCATGCCGATGCCGTCGTCGGCGATGTGCAAGGCGCAACGATCGTCGTCGACCTGCCAGCTCACCCGCACATGGCCCCCCGGCCGGTTGTACTTGACGGCGTTGCTGAGCAGGTTCACGAGCACCTGGCGCAGGCGGACGCGGTCGGCGCGAACGAAGACGTCGGGCCCGGCAATCGCGCCGCGCGATCCGAAGCTGCCCTCGAGCCCCGAGATCATGGTCTTGACGCCGACGCTGGCGGCCAGCGGCACCACCATCGTCAGCGCATCCTCGACCGACGAGCGCAGGTCGACCGACTCGAGCGTGACCGTCATCTGGCCCGATTCGACCCGCGACAGGTCGAGCACGTCATTCACCAGGGCCAGGAGGTGCCCGCCGGCGTTCTCGATGTGCTGGATGCGGGCGAGTTGCTGCAGCGAGGGCGGCTCGGCGGTGTCGAGCCGGAGCAGTTGCGAGAAGCCGAGGACGGCATTGAGCGGGGTGCGCAACTCGTGGCTCATGCGCGACAGGAATTCGGTCTTCGCCCGGCTCGACGCCTCGAGCGCCTCGCGCGCCTGGCGCTCGGCCCGGGCCATGTGCAGCCCGGTCACGTCGCGCAGGACCGCAGTCAGGAGGGGCCCGTGCTCGGTCTCGTGGCGGGAGAGGGAGACCTCGAGCGGGAACTCCTGGCCGTCGGCGCGCCGGCCGAACAGCTCGCGGACCTCGCCGCTGTCGACGTCGCCGGACTGCAGCTCCTGCATCCGGGCCGCCTCCGGCGCGCGCGGATGACGCGGGATGAAGCGGTCGACCGGGCCGCCGATCGCTTCGGTCGCCGGCGCGCCGAACAGGCGCTCGGCGGCGCGGTTGAAGAGCACGACCTTGCCTTGGGCGTCGATCGTGATGACGCCGTCGTTGACGGCGTCGACGAGGCCGGTCATGCGGACCTCGCCCTGGCGCAACGCAGCCTGCATGTGCAGCCGCTCGGTGATGTCGAAGAAGGTCGCCACCGAGCCTTGCATAGCGCCGTCGGCCCGCATCGGGTGCGACCAGTACTCGACCGGGAACGAGCTGCCGTCCCGCCGCCAGAGCAGCTCGCCGGCGACGTGCAGCTCACGGGATTCGCGGTACGAACGGGCGATGCGCGAGTCGGCGGCCTGCACGCCTTTGGGCGGGCGATGGATGAGCGTCTGCATCTCGCGACCGAGCAGGTCCGACTCGCGCTCGTAGCCGAGCATGGCGAGCGCCGAGCGGTTGATGAAGGTGCAGCGGCCCTGGGTGTCGACTCCGTAGAGGCCCTCGGCGGCCGAGTCCAGCAGGCGCTGCAGCGACTCGCGGCGGCGCCGCACCTCGTTTTCGGTCGCCGCCTGGACGCGGGCGCTGTGACGCACGAAGGCGAGGCCGCTCAAGCCGAGCGACGACGCCAGGACGAGGTTCAGGCCGAGCAGGAGCCGCTGGCTCAGCCGGGCGCCGTCGGCCAGCTCGGTGGCGAAGCGGATCTCCAGCGGGGTCAGCCGGTTGTTGAGTCTTTCCGCGTCGGCACGCAGGGAAAGCACTTCCGGAGCGCTCAGATCGCCGGCCTGGATGCGCGCATGCGCCCGCTCGGCGAGGCCCCGGATCTCCTCGATCATGCCGTCGCCCTCCGTCCAGGTGGCGATCGCGTCGGCCATCAGCGGCGTCTTGTGGAACCAGAGGAACAGCCGGATCACGCCCGGGATGTCGTCGTCGTGGGTGCCGCCCTGGAGCAGGCCGCGCCGCGCCTCGGCGCGGTCGGGCTCCGGCCGCTGCAAGGCCACGCGCGCGATCCGGTCGCCGATCGGCAGGGCCAGCGCGCTCAGGAAGCGTTCATAGTCCTGCTCGCGATGATGCTCGGCATACTCGATCAGGTGGAGTTGCCCGTCCTTCTGCCCTTTCGAGTAGAGGCTTTCGCCAGTGACGTAGGCGCGGATGGCCGACATCAGGTCGATGCTGATCACCGTGACCAGCAATTGCAGGCCGACGATGCAGGCGAAGACGGTGAGGACCGGCCAGGACCGCCGGCGGGCACGCTGGCGCTCCCGGCTCATGCGGCCAGGCGGTGCCGGCGCAAGAGCGCCGGCCAAGCGAGCGACTTCCCCGGAAAGGACATCTCCCTAGGGTACGGCAAGAATCCGAGGCTCGACAAGCGTTTGCGGGCGGCTGTGCGGAGGGCGTCACAGTCCGCGCCCATGCCCGAACCGGCATGGAGTGAAC
>DATCGH010000813.1:0-2824 GCA_036509055.1 Caldimonas sp. | reverse complement strand
GCAGCCGACGCCGGGCCTGCCGCCGCTGGCGCTGGCCTTCATCGAGGGTCGCTGCAAGCTGGTGCTGTCGATGCGCGGCAATCCCGAAGCCGAGGCGACGCTGGCGCGGATCGAGCCGGAGCTCGTCGGCCCCGCCCTCGAACTCATGGCCGCGCACGAACTCGGCCACTGCCGTCGCTACCTCGACGGCGCCTGGCACGGCGTGCCCGCCGGCTTCGCCCACAGCCGCCCCTCGGGGCTCAGCGACGAGCAGCGCGAGGCCTGGGAGAGCATGAGCGCCGCGCGGCGCGAGGAGGGCTACGGCGACCTGGTCGGCCTGGCCTGGACCGCGGAGCACCATCCGCAGCACTACGCCCGGCTCCATGCCTGGCTGCTCGCCGAGCGCTCGCACGAGCTGGCGCCCGGCAGCCCGCACGACACCCTGGCCTGGGTGCGGCTGGCGGCGGATCGCGACGCCTGGGCCGGCCCGTCGCTGTTCGCTGCCCCGGCGCGGCTCTGGCGCGTCGGCCTCGCCGCCGCCGACTGACCCTCCGGGCGGTAGCATCGCCGCCGACATGAGCCCGACGCAGACGATCCTCCTGGTGCTCGCAAGCGCGCTGCTCGCCGTCGGCGGGCTTGCTGCCACGGTGCATTTCCGCTGGCTGCCCTACGACATCGCCCTCTGGGTCGGGATGGCCGTCGTCTTCATGGCCTGGCGGGCGCTGCAGCCGGCGCTGCGCGCCCGCGAGGGCGAGCGGCGCAAGTCCCGCTGACCCTCAGCCGAACACCTGCTGCCAGAACTGGCCGACGGCGGCGCCGTCGGCCAGGGCGACGAAGGCGATTCCGGCCAGTGCGCCCGAAAGATGGGCGTCGTGGTTGATGCGCCCGTCCGGCCGGCGGGAGGCGAACCATGTGTAGGCGAGGTAGGCGAGGGCGAACAGGGGAGAAGGGATCGGCACCGGAATCGGCAGGATGTAGATCGAGCCGTTCGGGAAGTAGACGATGGCGGCGAACAGCACCGCGGTGATCGCCCCCGAGGCGCCGAGGGTGCGGTACTCGGGTTGGTGGCGGTGCCGGAGCCAGGTGCCGAGGTCGCTGACCAGCAGGCCGACGGCGTAGAGCCAGAAGAACCGCTCCGAGCCGATCGTCCGCTCCAGGCCGAAGGCGAACGCCCAGAAGGTGAAGGCGTTGAACAGAAGGTGCATGACGTCGGCATGCACGAAGCCGCTGGTGAGGAGGGTGACGTACTCGCGGTTCGGAACCAGCCAGTGCGGACGGAACAGGTTGCGCTCGACCAGCCCCGGCGCGGCGGCCAGGCCGATCGCGCTGGCGCCGACGATGACGGCGAGGAGCACGCCCGACACCGGGGCGCCCCCGGTCAGGACGTCGAGCGATTCCATGGCCCGATCCTGCCCCGGCAAGGGCGCAGGCAGAATGCATCGAGGCCGACGCCGCCGCGGCAGCGCCTGTCGGCCCGGAGCCTGACCGAGGCTCGCCGAAGACTCATCGAGGAGATCCCATGTTCGAAGCCCCCGTCGCCGCATCGTCGCTCGCCGGACATATCGATGCTGCCGCCAAGGAGATCGAGAGCCGGGTCATCACCTGGCGACGCGACATTCATGCCAACCCCGAGCTCGGCAACCGCGAGTTCCGCACCGCCGGCATCGTCGCCGAGCACCTGAAGCGGCTCGGCCTCGACGAGGTACGCACCGGCGTGGCCCATACCGGCGTGGTCGGCCTGCTGAAGGGCGCGCTGCCCGGCCCGGTGGTGGCGCTGCGCGCCGACATGGACGCCCTGCCGGTGGCCGAGGAGGTCGACGTCCCGTTCGCCTCGAAGGTGAAGGCGCAGTGGAACGGCGAGTCGGTCGGCGTCATGCACGCCTGCGGCCACGACGCCCACGTCGCCATCCTGATGGGCGTGGCCGAGGTGCTGGCCGGGCTGCGCGGCACGCTGCGCGGCTCGGTCAAGTTCATCTTCCAGCCGGCCGAGGAACTGCCGCCCGAGGGCGAGGAGGGCGGGGCAAAGATGATGGTGGCGGAGGGCGCGCTCGAGAAGCCCGTGCCGCAGGCGGTGTTCGGCCTGCATGTCACCTCGCGGCTGCCGCTCGGCGTGCTCGGCTACCGCGCAGGGCCGGCCATGGCCAGCGCCGACTCGTTCAGCATCAAGGTCGACGGCCGGCAGACCCACGGCGCGATGCCGTGGTTCGGCGTCGACCCGATCGTCACCGCGGCGCAGGTCGTGCTCGGCCTGCAGACCGTGGTCAGCCGCCAGGTCGACCTGACCCGGGAGCCGGCGGTCGTGACCGTCGGCATGATCAGGGGCGGCGTGCGCCAGAACATCATCCCCGACTCGGTCGAGATGCGCGGCACGATCCGCAGCTTCGACGAGGAGATGCGCGACGACATCCACGAGCGCGTCACCACCCTCTCGGAAGGCATCGCCAAGGGGGCGCGCGCGAGCTGCCGCGTCTGCATCACCAAGAACTATCCGGTGACGGTCAACGATCCGGCGCTGACCGAGGCGATGGCGCCGACGCTGGCGCGCGTGGCCGGCGAGGACAAGGCGCAGATCGTGCCCAAGGTCATGGGCTCGGAGGATTTCTCGTTCTTCCAGCGGGTGGTGCCGGGCCTGTTCTTCTTCCTCGGCGTCGTTCCCGAGGGCCAGGACCCGAAGGAGGTGGCGCCGAACCACTCGCCGCGATTCTTCATCGACGAGAAGAGCCTCGTCGTCGGCGTGCGGGCGCTGGCGAACGTGGCCTGCGATTTCCTCGAGGCGAAGCGGGCGGCGCGCTGACCGGCGCGCCGCGGCTCAGGGCCGCTCGGCCGGGTCCGCGCGGCGCGGCGC
>DATCGH010000812.1:0-5290 GCA_036509055.1 Caldimonas sp. | reverse complement strand
CGACGGCGCCGCCGTGCTGCGCGCCCGGCTCGACATGGCGAGCCCGAACATCAACCTGCGCGATCCGGTGATCTACCGCATCAAGCGGGCGACGCACCACAACACCGGCGACCGCTGGTGCATCTACCCGATGTACGCCTATGCCCATCCGATCGAGGATGCGCTGGAGAACATCACCCACTCGATCTGCACCCTCGAGTTCGAGGACCAGCGACCCTGGTACGACTGGCTGCTCGACAAGCTGTGCGAGCTCGGCCTGCTGGCCCAGCCGCGGCCGCATCAGTACGAGTTCGCCCGCCTCAACGTTACCTACGTCATCACCAGCAAGCGCAAGCTGAAAGCATTGGTCGACGAGAGAATAGTCGCCGGCTGGGACGACCCGCGCATGCCGACGATCGCCGGGCTGCGCCGCCGCGGCTACACGCCGGAGGCGCTGCGCCTGATGTGCGAGCGCGCCGGCACGAGCAAGGCCGGCGGCTGGACCGAGTACGCGAGCCTCGACGCCGCCCTGCGCGACGACCTCGACCCGAAGGCGCCGCGGGCGATGGCGGTGCTCGACCCGGTGGAGCTCCGGCTCACCAACTGGGCGCCCCTCTTCGGCAGCGAAGCGCATCGCGAGGCCTGCCACGCGCCGCTGCATCCGCAGAAGCCCGAGCTCGGCGAGCGCCGGTTCGCGCTCGGGCCGCGCCTGTGGATCGAACGCGACGACTTCGCGGAGGTGCCGGCCAAGGGCTTCTTCCGCCTCTTTCCCGGCAACCGGGTGCGCCTCAAGTACGGCTACGTGATCGAGTGCAGCGGCTACGAGAAGGACGCCGCGGGGCGCATCACGGCGGTGCTCGCCAGCGTCGTGCCCGATACCAAGAGCGGCACGCCCGGTGCCGACGCGGTCAAGGTAAAGGGCACGATCACCTGGGTGGGCGCCGACGATTGCGCCTCGGCCGAGGTGCGGCTCTACGACCGGCTCTTCACCGAGGCCCAGCCCGATGCCGGCGGCAAGGACTTCAAGGCCAGCCTTAACCCCGAAAGCCTGCGCGTCATCACCGGCTATGTCGAGGCCGTGCTCGCGAATGCCGCCGCCGACCAGCGCTTCCAGATCGAGCGCCACGGCTACTTCGTCACCGAGCGGCACGACCATGCGCCCGGCAAGCCGGTGCTGAACCGGATCACGCCGCTGCGCGAAACCCGGACCCCGAAGTAATGCGGCTCGCGCTGCTCCCGCCATGACCGACCCTTTCCTGGCCCGCCGACTGCGGTTCGCTCTCGCCGGAACGCTCGTCGCCGCGCTGCCGATCGCCGTCCTCGCCCAGAAGGCGGCAAGCGCCGTTCAGAAGCCCGCCGCCGCTGCCTCGGCCGCAGCGGTCACCACGGCGAGCGGCCTGGTCTACACCGACATGGTCGAAGGCAAGGGGCCGAACCCGACCGCGGCCGACACGGTCAAAGTGCACTATCGCGGCACCTTCCTCGACGGCCGCGAGTTCGACAGCTCCTACGCACGCAACGCGCCGGCCACCTTTCCCCTCGGCCGCGTCATCCCCTGCTGGACCGAGGGCGTGCAGAAGATGAAGGTCGGCGGCAAGGCGCAGCTCGTCTGCCCGCCCGCGATCGCCTACGGCGAGCGCGGCGCCGGCAACGGCGCGATCCCGCCGAACGCGACCCTGCGCTTCGAGGTCGAGCTGCTCGAGATCAATCCACGCTGAGGCGAGCGACGATGCGGGCCGCCGCCCTCCGCCTGGGCTCGCTGCTGCTGGCGGCGCTCGCGACGGCGTGCGGCGGTGGCGGTGGCGACGGGGCGGCGACCATCCCCGAGCCACCCGGCGATCCGGTCCTGCACGACAGCACGCCGTACTCGAGCGCGGCGACCGCGTCGCTGCCGTCGGCGAGCGAGGCTCAGGCCACGACCTTCAGCCAGGTGACGATCGGCGGCGCGATCGTCGAGTACATGTCCTTCACAGGCCATCTCAACGCCCTCGCGCCGGTCTCGGCGACGCCGCAGGCCTCGATGTTCTACGTCGCCTACGTCCGCCCGGTGTCGTTCGGCACGGTCAGGCCGCTGGTGTTCTTCTTCAACGGCGGGCCCGGCTCGGCCAGCGTCTGGCTGCACCTCGGCTCGTTCGCGCCGCGGCGCATCGTCATCGGCGCGCCGGCGACGACCGTGCCGCAGCCGTTCCAGCTCGTCGACAACGCCGAGAGCCTGATCGACGTCGCCGACCTGGTGTTCGTCGACGCGGTCGGCACCGGCTATTCGGAGGCGATCGCGCCGTTCACCAACCAGAGCTTCTGGAGCGTCGACGCCGATGCCGCGGTGATGCGCGACTTCATCGCCCGCTATGTCGCGGTGAACCGCCGCGAGGCCTCGCCCACCTTCCTGTTCGGCGAGTCGTACGGCGGCCCGCGCGCCGCGGTGCTCGCCCACCTCATGCTCGCCGCCGGCATGCGGCTCGACGGCGTGATCCTGCAATCGCCGGCCCTGGACTACAACTCGAACTGCGCCATGTTCGCCCCGGCGACGATCAGCTGCGAAGGGTTCTTGCCGAGCTACGGCATGACCGGGGCCTGGTTCGGGCTCACCCGGCCGGTGCCGACCGATGCCGACGCCTACGCCCTCCAGCTGCGTGACTTCGCGGCGGCCCCCTACGGGCCGGCGGCGACGGCATGGGCGTTGAACCGTACGCCGGCGGCGGCGACGCTGCTCGACCAGCTCGTCGACCTCACCGGCGCGCCGCTCGACGCCTGGACCGCGAACGTCGACCTCGATGCCACGACCTTCCGCAACCGGCTGCGCGCCGGCCAGCTGCTCGGCCGCTACGACGCGCGCATCGCCGCGCCGCTCGGCAGCGCGCTGGCGGCCCAGGGCGATCCGTCGTCGACCCTGATCAACGCGCCGTTCGGGGCCGCGGCGCGCAGCCGCTTCGTCAACGAGCTCGACTATTCGGCGACCGCGACCTATGCGCTGTCGTCGAACGCGATCGAGGCCTGGGACTTCAGCCACGACGGCCGCGCCCTCCCCGACACCGTGCCGGACCTGGCGGCGGCGCTGACCCTCAACCCGGCGCTGCGCACCCTGTCGATCTCCGGCTACCACGACCTGGCGACGCCGTTCCGCCAGACCGAGCTCGACCTGGCGCGACTCGCCGAGCCGACGCGCCTCGAGCTGCGCACCTACCCTGGCGGGCACATGACCTATCTCGACGACGGCTCGCGCCGCCGCATCCGCGACGACGTGGCCGCGTGGCTGCTGGCGCCGCCCGCGGCCGCGTCGGCCGCGGCATCCTCGACAGCAGTGGCCCCGCGCGCTGGCGCGTCCCGGGCCACCGGCGCGGCGGCGCCCGCCGCCCGATCCGCTTCCAACCTTCCGACTCGAGCGCCGGTCAGTGCCGAGCCCGCAGTGAGGCCGAATGAACTGGTGCAGGCCGGCGACCCCTGGGTGCCGCCGGCCTTGCGCGTGGCTCCTGGCGGACCTTCTCCCGAAGGCCCGGCCCTGAAGGCGCTGGTCGAGCGAAAGATCGCCGAGCGCCGGGCGAGCCCTTACCGGTAGACGTGCTCGCCGCGGTTGGCCTTCCAGGAATCTTCCAGCCAGGTCGCGTCTTCGTCGTTGCGCGGGCGAACCGCCATCAGGATGCCGCCTTCGCGGATGCCCTTGTCGTACTCCTTGACGCGCTCTTCCGGGATGCCCCAGCCGATCAGCGCGCCGACGATGCCGCCGGTCGCCGCCCCGGCGCCGGCGCCGGCGATCGCCGCGGCCAGCGGACCGGCGATGACCAGGCCGAGGCCGGGCAAGGCGATGGTCGTGCCGACGGCGGCGATCGCCGCGGCGATGGCGCCGAGGCTGCCGCCGATCGCGCCGCCGATGCCGGCGCCTTCGGCCGCCTTGTTGCCGAGCTCGGTCTGGCGGCCGTCGGTCGTCGCGAAGTGGCGCTTGCGGGTGTCTTCGGACATGACGACGTTGACGTCGTCGCGGCCGTAGCCGCGGTCGCTGATCGACTGGTAGGCGCGCTCGGCGCTGTCGCGGTCGCGGAACAGGCCGGTGAGGACAGGCTTGTCGGTGGTTGCCATGGGGTTTCTCCAGGGAATGAGGGGAAACCGCAAGGGTGACCGGGACCGCTTCGCCGCCCCAGCAGCGAGCGCGCCAGCGATCGGTCGTCTGGAGGGCGCCCGACGCGTCGGGCGGCTCCTACAAGCGACGCGTGGAGCTCGCCTTGCGCAGCGCGAACTGGCGCACCAGCGGCACCGTCAGCATCAGGCAGGCGGAAGCACCGAGGGCCATCGGCAGCATCGAGCCCGTGGCCTGCATCACGCCGACGCCGACCAGCAGCAGGGCATGACCGAGGGCGTAGAGCTTGAGCGGGCGGGCGAAGGGTCGGGGGCTCGGCATCGGCAACTCCATGCAGAAGATTGCGGCCAGTGTGCATCGCGCCCCGGCACGGCAACGCCCGCGACGACGGCGATTCGTGCGCTGTTGCGCGGCAGGCCGGCTTTCGTCATGGCCGCAAGGCCGACAACGCCCATCGGTGCCGGCCTACTGCAGCGCGCCGCACGCGGGCGCAGAGTCAAGCGGTCGAATCACGGGTTGGCCAGATGAAGAAGCCGTTCGTCCTCGTTTCCCTGAGCGTCGCGCTCCTGGTCGCCGGCTGCGGCGAATCCGCGACCCTGCCGGTCAGCGCCGGCACCGGACCCACGCCGCGCCTGCCGCCGCCGAACAAGACGCTGATTCCGACGGTGCACATCGCCCCGGCGCAGGGCTGGCGCGATGGCGCCAGGCCGACACCGGGCAATGGCGTCACGGTCAGCGCCTACGCCACCGGCCTAGACCACCCGCGTTGGCTGCACGTGCTGCCCAACGGCGACGTCCTGGTGGCGGAGACCAACGCCCCGCCCCGGCCGGACGACAACAAGGGCGTCCGGGCCTACTTCATGCAGCAGGCGAAGAAGCAGGCCGGCGCGGGCACGCCGAGCGCCAACCGCATCACTCTGCTGCGCGGCCTGCGCGACGACGGCACGGCCGAGCTGAAGACGGTGTTCCTGGACAATCTCAACTCGCCGTTCGGCATGGCGCTGGTCGGCAACGACTTCTACGTCGCCAACACCGATGCTGTGGTCCGTTATCTGTACGCCCCGGGGCAGACGCGGATCGAAGCCGCCGGCACCCGGCTGGTCGACCTGCCGGCCGGGCGGCTCAACCACCACTGGACCAAGAGCCTGATCGCCAGCCCCGACGGCAGCAAGCTCTACGCCACGGTCGGCTCGAACAGCAACGTCGCCGAGAACGGCATGGCCGTCGAAGAGGGCCGGG
>DATCGH010000811.1:0-2208 GCA_036509055.1 Caldimonas sp. | reverse complement strand
ACGATGTCGTCGAGCGCGATCGGCGCGTTCAGGATCGAATCCCAGGTCTTCTGCACCGCCATCCGCGAGTAGGCCGAATACAGGGCCTCGAAAGTGGCGGCCAGGGCGGCGCTGGCGGCAACGCTGCCCGAGGCCAGGTATTCGATGTACGGCATGCCGCCGATCTGGCCGATCAGCGAGCCGACGCCGTAGCCGAAGGCGACCAGGGTGATCAGCGGCTCGGCGATGTTGCCGAGGATGCTGGGGCCCGCGAGCTTCTTCCAGACCAGGAGGTTGCGCATCACCACCGGCCAGAAACTGCGCGTGAGGTGCGGGGCGGCGTAGAAGGAAACGAGCATGGTCGTTCGTCAGGCGTCGTCGCGGATCTGTCGGCCGGTCAGCTTGAGGAACAGGTCTTCAAGGTTGGCCGGGCGGTGCAGATAGCGGATGCTGTGGTCGTCGGCCAGCGCATCGAGCAGCGGCTTGGCGTTGCGCAGGTAGAAGAAGACGGTCTCGCCGCTGGTCTCGACCCGCTCGGCCAGCGCCGCATGCACGGCCGCGGCCGCGGCCGCGCCCTCGCCGTAGACCTCGACCACGTCGCTCTCGAGGTGCTCGGCGATCAGCTTGCGGGGCGACCCCTCGGCGATCTTCCTGCCGTGGTCGAGCACGATCAGGCGGTCGCAGAGGCGCTCGGCCTCGTCCATGAAGTGCGTCGTCAGGAGGATCGCCTTGCCCTGCTGCAGCAGGTTCTGCAGTCGCTCCCACATCAGGTGCCGGGCCTGCGGGTCGAGGCCGGTGGTGGGCTCGTCGAGGATCAGCAGGTCGGGGTCGTTGACCAGCGCGCGCCCGAGCGAGAGTCGCCGCTTCATGCCGCCGGAGAGCTCGCCCGGCTTCGCATTCGCCTTCGACTGCAGCGCTGCGAACTCGAGCAGCTTGGGCACGCGCTCGTCGATCGTGGCGCGCGGCAGGCCGAAGTAGGCGCCGTAGACGCGCAGGTTCTCGGCGCAGGTGAAGTCGGGGTCGAGGCTGTCGAACTGGCTGACGACGCCGATCCGCTTCTTCGCCTCGCGCACCTGGGCCGGCAGCGGCAGGCCGAAGGCCTCGATCTCGCCGGCGTCGGGACCGGCGAGGCCGAGGCAGACGCGGATCGTCGTCGTCTTGCCGGCGCCGTTGGGGCCGATCACGCCGAGGCACTCGCCCGGCAGGATCTCGAGCGACAGGTCGTCGACGACGACCACGTCGCCGTACTTCTTCGTCAGCCCGGCGATGCGCAGCAGCGGAGCCGCCATGGGCTCGCCCCGCCGACGGTCAGGCGTTGTCGGCGGCTTCGGTTTCGACCGGCGCGGGCCGGTCGACGAGCTCGACGAAGGCCATCGGCGCGTTGTCGCCGACGCGAAAGCCCATCTTCAGGATCCGCGTGTAGCCGCCCGGACGCGCCTTGTAGCGCGGGCCGATCTCGGCGAACAGCTTGGCGACGATGGCGCGGTCGCGCAGGCGATCGAACGCCAGGCGACGGTTGGCCAGGGTCGGCTCCTTGCCGAGGGTGATGAGCGGCTCGACGACCCGGCGCAATTCCTTGGCCTTGGGCAGCGTCGTCTTGATGGCCTCGTGCTGGAGCAGCGAGACGCACATGTTGCGCAGCATCGCGAGCCGGTGCTCGCTGGTGCGGTTGAGCTTTCGGAGTCCGTGTCCGTGACGCATGGTGCTTTCCTTATCTGTTGTAGACCGCCAGCCGTGTCAGGTACTGGCGGGTGCACTTGGGCCTCGTCGGGCCCTTCTTCGTTTTACCGCTTGTCCAGGCCCTGGGGCGGCCAGTTCTCCAGGCGCGCGCCGAGCGTGAGCCCGCGCGAAGCCAGCACTTCCTTGATTTCGTTGAGCGACTTGCGGCCGAGGTTCGGCGTCTTCAGCAGCTCGGTCTCGGTGCGCTGGATCAGGTCGCCGATGTAGTAGATGTTCTCGGCCTTCAGGCAGTTCGCCGATCGCACCGTCAGCTCGAGCTCGTCGACCGGGCGGAGCAGGATCGGGTCGAACTGCGTGCTGCGGGTCGGCTGCGGCTCGAACATCTCGCCGATCTGGCCTTCCAGCTGGGCGAACACCGCCAGCTGCTCGACCAGGATCTTGGCCGACGAGCGGATCGCCTCTTCCGGCGTGATCGCGCCGTTGGTGGCGATCTCCATCACCAGCTTGTCGAGGTCGGTGCGCTGCTCGACGCGGGCGCTCTCGACCGTG
>DATCGH010000810.1:0-3957 GCA_036509055.1 Caldimonas sp. | reverse complement strand
GGCCGAGGAGCTGAAGATCGACCGTCAATTCATCATGGACCTGGAGCACAGCGCCGACGCCCGCGCGGTGGTCGACGCCGTCATCAAGCTGGCGCACGCGCTCGGCCTGAAGGTGGTCGCCGAGGGGGTGGAGAACCAGCGCCAGCAACAGGTCCTGGTGCAGCTGGGTTGCGACGAGCTGCAGGGCTTCCTCTTCGCCAAGCCGATGTCCGGACGGGCGCTGCTTCTCTGGGCGATCAACGACCGCCAGGAGAGCGCCGTCTTCAGGCCGTCGCTGTTCGACGAAACCCGGCAGGGCGAGCCCGTCTGAGGGTCGCCGGCAGGCGATCCACCGCCCGAGGCGCCGCGGTTCGTCGCCGGAATGAGCGGCTCGTCACAGGAAATGCCCGGTTCATCGCAATGCGCTGTCAACCGCCGCACGAGCTCCCTACAGTGCAATCACCGCAACGCAAGAAGCGGCCTCACCACCGGGAGTCCATCATGTCCGACAACATCCTCACCGCCGTTCTGACCTTCAGCCTTCTGGCCGGCGGCTCGGTCGCGATCGGATCGGAAATGTTCGGCACCCGCCAGCTCGCCAAGGCGGCGCCGGTCGTCGTCCTGCCCCAGGTGACGGTCACCGCTCAGCGGCTGGCCGCGAACGAGATCGTGACGATGCCCGAGGTGACGATCACCGCGAAGCGCGTCCAGCCGGACGACGTCGTCACGATGCCGCTGGTGGTGGTCACCGGCCGGCGCGAGGCGGTGACGGTCGCCGTCGACAACCGCGCCAGCGAGACCCCGCGCGTCGAGTGAGGCCTGCGGGCCTCGCCGCTCACATCTGCCGGAAGACGTGCAGGAAGCTGCGGCTGACCGGCAGGACCTCGCGCCGATTCTTCAGCCGGACCTCGGCGGTGTCGTTGAACCCGCGGTCGACCTGCGCCACCTGGCGCAGGTTGACGATCACCGAGCGGTGAATCTGGGCAAAGGTGCCGGGGTCGAGCTCTTCGGCGAGCTCGCGGATCGAGACGCGGATCAGCGCCTCGCCGCCCTCCCAAGCCACCAGGGTGTACTTCTCGTCGGAGCGCAGGAACGCGATCTGCTCGACCGGGATCAGGCGCACGCTCGAGGCCACCGAGGCGCGGATCCACTGCAGGTACTTGCGCCCCGGCTCGGCGCCGCCGCGCGCCTTCAGCTCCCCGGCCAGCCGCTCGAGCACCGCCTCGAAGTCCGCCGGCAGCGCCTGGGGCGCGGCCAGGCGTGATTTCAGGCGCGCCACCGAATCGGCCAGGCGCGCTTCCTCGAACGGCTTGACCACGTAGTCGATCGCCCCGTGCTCGAACGCCTGCACGGCGTAATGCTCGTGGGCGGTGACGAACACGATCTCGGCGCGCCGGGCGATCGCCCGCGCCGCGTCGATGCCGTTGAGGCCGGGCATGTGGACGTCGAGAAAGGCGATCCGCGGCAGGTGCGTCTCGAACAGCTCGATCGCCTCGCGCCCGTTCCTCGCCTCGGCCACGACCTCGAGCTCCGGCCAGAGCCGCGCCAGGTGCGCCCGCAGCCGCTCGCGCAGCAGCGGCTCGTCGTCGGCGACCAGGGCCGTCGCCGCGGTCATGGGCGCGCCACCGGCGGCGCGGCCGGGGCCTCGATGCTCGGGCGAGCCGGGAAGACGATCTCGGCGCTCAGCCCGTGCGGCCGGGCCTCGTGCAGCTCCAGCCGGCCGGCGGCGCCGAAGAAGCCGCGCAGCCGGCTCTCGAGGTTCGTGAGGCCGGTGCCGGGCAGCGCCGACGGGCTCATGCCGGCGCCGCTGTCGGCGACGACCACGCGGATGCTGCCGTCGGCCTCGTGGCGGGCGCTGATGTCGATCCGGCCGCCGCCCTCGCCCGGGTCGATGCCGTGGCGGACCGCGTTCTCGACCAGCGTCAGCACGCTCATCGGCAGGAACTCGCGGGCGGCGATGTCGGCGGGAACGTCGATCGAGAACTGCAGCCGGTCGGGCATGCGCATCTGCATCAGCTCGAGATACGAGCGCACCAGGGCGATCTCGTTGGCCAGGGTCGACGCCTCGGCATGCAGCCGCGGCATGGCCGCGCGCAGGTAGGCGATCAGGCTCTTCAGCACCGGCGCCGCCTGGGGCGAGCCCGATTCGACCAGCGCCTGGACGTTGGCCAGGGTGTTGAACAGGAAGTGCGGCTCGATCTGCGCCTGCAGCAGCTTGAGGCGGGTATCGAGCGCCTCCTTTTCCAGGGTGCTCTTCTCGAGGGCGAAGCCGAGCTGCGCCGCCCGCGCCTGCGCGTCGCGCTCCCGGTAGAGCGCGCCGAGGGCGAGCAGGGGCGCGATCACCAGCACGGTGGCGGTGATATAGATGAACCCCATCACCCGGCCTTCGTGGCTGAGCAGGTTGGCGAGGTTGCCGTCGATGCTCGGCAGGTAGGCCAGCAAGGTGGCGATCGGCGCCGCGATCACCACCGCCAGCACCTGCGCCAGCCAGCGGGCGACCCCGCTCGGATGCCAGGTGCCGGCGGCGGCGAAGGTGATCAGCAGCAGGGCGGCGATGAACACCATCCGGCCGAGCAGCACCCAGAACGGCACCGTGAAGACCGGATTGAGCAGCGCCGCGACCAGCAGCGCCAGCACGGCCGCGACCGCGGCCCGCTTCCACGTCAGGGCGCCGACGATCGCCTGCAGGGCCGGACGCAGGACCGGGGCGTGAGCGCTGGCGGAGGTCATGCGGCGAACGATAGTCCCGCCCGGCGCGCCCGGCGCTCCGGTGCGACGAAGCACCGGAAGCGCGGTCTCAAAGGCGCTGGCTACGCTCCCGCGCGCTGCAGCCGGGCGGACATCGCCTGTTCCAGCGTATCGGCGCTGTCGGCGAGATGGGCGCGCGCTTCCTCGCTCAGGCCGCCGCGGTGGCTGGCGGTGCGGATCCGCTCGAGCAGGGCCTTGGCCTGGACGCGGACGATGCTGCGCGTGTCGGCGCGGCTCGAGGCACCCGGGCGCAGCAGCATCGCCGAGATCCGGTTGATGTGCTCGCGCTGCACCTCGCGGCGCAGCGGCGCGATGTCGCCGCTGCCGTCGAGCTCGCTCCAGATCGCCTGCGACAGGCGGCTGTACAGCTCGGGCATGCGCAGGGCGCGGCCGGTGCCGACCGGGGCCTTCTCGCTGCTTTCCAGGAGGCGCGTGGCGACGGTGTCGCTCATCAGCACGGCCAGCAGCGAGCGCTGCAGGCCGAGCACCTGCTCGGAGGGCGAATAGTCGGTCTGGGTGGAACCTTCGCCGCCGCGAATCGCCTCCCAGCGCTCGCTGAAGTCGGTGGCGAGCTTGCGCTGCAGCGTCGGCGAGACGCGCAGGCTGTCGGCGGAGAGCAGGCTGCCGGTGATGACGTCGAGGGCTTCGCGCTGCTCGGCCACCGGCACCGGGGCGAGCGGATCGCGGCCGGTGCCCGGCGCATCGCGCACCGTGCGCACGCCGCCGATCTGCCGCGACAGCACGTTCGCCGCCCGGGCGACATCGCGGATCGCGTAGCTGACCGAGCGCTTCAGCAGGTTGTAGTCCTGATCGGGCCGGAGCTGGCGCGCTTCCTGGCGCTTCAGCAGGTCCTGGGCGATCGCGATCCGCTTCTTGGCAAAGCCGATGGCGTCGTTGCCCAGGTCCATCTGCAGCGACTCGGGGTCGATGCCGAGGAAGTTGTCCTCGTCGGTGCCGTAGGCGAGCTGCGGTTCGGCACTGCGCACGGCGATCTTCTCCAGCGCCGCCTTCTCCTCGGCCGGGCTGAGGCCGTCGGGCAGCGGCTTGTAGGCGAACTCGATCGCCCAGTAGTCGTACGGGCCGAGGGTGGTGCTGAAGGGCGAGCCGTAGGTGGCGCGCGGCTCGTCCGGGCCGTTGATGTTGATCGGCGCGTAATCCATGATCGAGCCGGTGATGCCGTTCTCGCGGGTGAACGCCGGGTCGGCGATCTGCTTCAGCGTGTAGGCGCGC
>DATCGH010000809.1:0-5057 GCA_036509055.1 Caldimonas sp. | reverse complement strand
GCGACGCCCGATGCCGTCGCCGCGGCGATGCGCGATGCGCTCGGCATGGACGAGCGCGCCCGGCTCGCCGCCGCGGCATGAGCGCGGACAGGCCCGTCATGCGCACCGACGCGAACATGGCCGATCCCGACGGCTTCTACGAGGCCTGGGTCGCCGCGCACGAGGGCCTCAGCGACGCGGAGAGCAACGACCTCGATGCCCGGCTGGTGCTGCTGCTCGCCAATCAGGTCGGCGATCCCCAGGTGCTCCTGGCCTGCATCGCGGAGGCGCGCGAGCAGGGGCGTCGTCGCCCGTGAGCGTCGGCGCCGGGGTGCCGGCGTGACCGCGCTCTCGATCGTCGTCGTCGGCCTGCTGCTCGGCATGCAGCACGCCACCGAGGCGGACCATCTCGCCGCCGTCGCCACCCTGGCGACGCGGCAGAGCTCCCTGGCACAGACCCTGCGCCAGGGCGTCGCCTGGGGCATCGGCCACACGCTGACGCTGATGCTCTTCGGCGGCGTCGTGCTTTGCCTGGGCCAGGCGATTTCCCCGCGCATCGAGCAGGTGCTCGAGACGGCGGTCGGGATCATGCTGGTGCTGCTCGGCGCCGACGTGCTGCGCCGACTGATCCGCGACCGCATCCACTTCCACGTCCACCGCCACGGCCCGAGCACCACCCATGTCCATGCGCACAGCCATCGCGGCGAAGGGGGCCACGCCGATTCGGCCCATCGCCATGCGCACCCGAAGCGCTGGCCGGTCCGCGCCTTGGCGGTCGGCATGATGCACGGCCTCGCCGGCTCGGCCGCGCTCGTCGTCCTGACGCTGCAGACGATCCCGTCGGTCGGCCTGGGCGTCGGCTACATCGCCCTGTTCGGCCTCGGCTCGATCGCCGGCATGGCGCTGCTGTCGGCGGTGATCGCCGTGCCGCTCAAGCTCTCGTCGGCCTACCTCACTCGGGTGCACCACGCGATGACGGCGCTGGTCGGCGTCTTCAGCCTCGCCCTCGGCCTCGCCATGGTGGTGGAGATCGGCTACCTCAAGGCGCTGCTCGCCTGAGCCGCGGACTCGGCGCCGCGGCGCCCCGTGTTCGCCGAGGAGACTACTTGCCGCCGCCCAGCCCCATGCGCTTGCCCACTTCGGTGTAGACCCGGGTGCGCGTCTTCATGAACGCGTCCATGCCGTCGGTGCCGACGCTCACCAGCTCGAAGCCGGCCTTGGCGGCCAGTTCCTTCATCTCCGGGTCGGCATTGAGCGCGGTGAACAGCTCCGAGAGCTTCCGGCGCTGCTCGGCCGAGGTGCCCTTGGGCACGCCGATGCCGCGATAGGCGCCGTCGACCCAGTCGACGCCGAGCTCCTTGAAGGTGGGCACATCGGGCAGCAGAGGGTGGCGCTGCTCCATCGCCACCGCGAGCGGCCGCACCTTGCCCTTGTTGGCGATGGCGAACGGCGTATAGGTCATGGCGCCGTCGATGTGGCCGCCGAGCACCGCGAGCGAAAGGTCGCCGGTGCCCTTGTACGGCACGTAGGTCGTCTTGATCGCGAACGCCTGGTCCATGCGCTCGTGGGCCGCGTGGTTGGCCGAGTTCAGGCCCGAGCCGCCGAGGTTGATCTTGCCCGGGTCGGCCTTGGCCGCCTTGAGGAAGTCGGCCCAGGTCTTGATCGGGCTCTGTTCGCCGACGACGAGGATGTCGGGCGTGTAGTGGAACCAGAACACCGGCGTCACGTCCTCGGTCTTGTACGAGACGTTGCCTTCCATCGGCTGCAGCACGATGTGCGGCAGGTTGACGCCGACGACGTTGAGCCCGTCGGCCGGCAGCGTGTTCATCTGCGCCCACATCAGGCCGCCGCCGGCGCCGGCCTTGTACTGGATCACCGTCTCGATCGCCGGGCACTTCTTCTTCAGCACCAGTTGCTGGTGGCGGGCCGAGAGGTCGCTCTCGCCGCCGGGTGGGAAGGCCTGCCAGTAGAGCAGGTTGCCGGTGGGGCAGGCCGGGCCGGTCTGGGCCAGCGCGTGGAGCGCGAGGGTCGCGCCGGCGAGGGCCAGCGTGGCGAGCAGCGTGCGGGTCATGGCTTGTTTCCTCAGCTTTGCTTCGGCGCAGATCCTGCGTGGGGCCGTTGGGCGGCGTCCGTCGCCGACTCCCGGCGCGCGCCGAAAGCTAGCACGGCGAGCGCGGGCCGGGCAGGGGGCGAACGCCCGAACGGAGGCGGGTTGTCGAGGCGGATCACGCATGGGCGGATCGCCTGGTCCGCGAGTGCCGCTGCGTGCACGGGCGGTGGCCCGACAATCGCGCACCCCCTTGCCGAGCCGCTCGCCATGCTCCAGCTGCACTACTTCCCCGGCAACGCCAGCCTGATCCCGCATCTCGTGCTCGAGGAGCTGGGCGTGCCGTTCGAGCTGAAGTACGTCGACCGTGCCGTCTCGGCGCACAAGTCGGCCGACTACCTGGCGCTGAATCCGAACGGGCTGATCCCGGTGCTGGTCGATTCGACCGCCGGCGAAGCCGGCCAGCCGCTGGTGCTGTACGAGACCCCGGCCGTCTGCATGCACCTGGCCGACACCCATCCCGCCGCCGGTCTGATGCCGCCGCTCGGCACCGGGCAGCGCGCCCAGGCCTACAAATGGCTCGCCTGGCTGAACAACACCATGCAGGCGACGCTGATCCTCTACTTCTACCCCGAGCGCTGGGGCGACGAAGCCGCGGCGGCGCAGGTCAAGGCGCACGCCGAAACGAAGATCGGCACGATGCTCGACCAGCTCGACGCCGAGTTCGCGCGCCACGGCGGGCCGTGGCTGCTCGGCGAGAGCTTCAGCCTCTGCGATCCGTATGCCTTCGTGCTCTGCCGCTGGACCCGCGGCTTCGGCCGGCCGGCGCGCGAGCTGCCGCACCTGAAGCCGTTCCTGGCGCGGATGCTCGAGCGGCCGGCGGTGCAGCGCGCGATCGCGATCGAAAAGCTGAAGCCGCCCCTGGTCTGACTCAGCCGCGTCGCCCGCCGCGCCGGCGGTGCAGCTTGTCCTCAGCGCGCGCGGCGTGCGTCGAGCGCCTCGGCCCACCAATCCGCGAGCGGCGTGCGCGCCCGGGTGCGCTGCCGCTCGGCGAGCAGGGCCCGGCCCGCCGCCACGCTGCCGCAGCGGGCGGCCGCGGCGAGCAGGGTCTGGTCGATCACGTCGCGCTGCGCATGGCTGCCGCCGAGACGCGCGCCGGCCGTGCCGCGCAGCGGCTGGAGCAGCCGGACGGCGTCGGCGAGGCGGCCGTCGGCGAAGGCGACGAGGCCCTGCATCAGCGGCGCGGCGACGATCCGCGACACCTCGCGGTTCCACGTGCCGCCGCGGGCCGCATTGCCGAGCGACGTGTCCATCCAGCGCGTCGCGGCGGCGCGCTCGCCGGCGCCGAGCAGGGCGATGAGCGCGTGCACGTCGTTGAAGGCCGAGATGCCGGAGGCGGCCGGATCGGCCAGCGCCCAGCCGGCGAGCAGGCGCTGCCAGCGGTCGCCGACCTCGGCGCCGTGCAGCGTCAGCCGCCAGAGCAGCGAAGCGGCGTCGACGCGCTGCAGCGTGATCTCGTTGGCCTCGGCGTTCAGGTAGAGGTCGAACACCTCCAGCGCCTTGGCAGGGTCGCGCGCCTCGAGCGCGAACAGCGCTTCGTGCCAGCCGAGGTGCCCGGCAAAGCCGTTGCCCACGCCCCAGAACGGCCGCCAGGCGGCCATCCAGACGGCGCCCTCGGCGTGCCGGCCCTGCATCTCCATGACATGGGCGACAGCGTGGATCGCCCACGGCACGCGCGCCGTGCCGGCCACAGCCCGGCGGCCGACCGCCTCGGCCTCGGCATAGCGGCCCGACTCCTCCAGGCCGAAGGCATGGTGGCCGAGCACATAGGGGTATAGCGGGTCGGCCTCGCTCCATGCCGGCAGGACGGCGGCGACGCGCTCGCGCAGGGCCTCGGCGTCGCCGCGGTAGAAGTCGAACAGCAGCGCCCATTGCAGGGCCAGGACATCGCGCGGCTCGGCCTTCACCTGGGCGCCCCAGTCGTCGGCAGCGCCCTGCCAGTCGCCGCGCTGCACCCGACGCAACGCCGCGAGGTGGCCGCGCTCGCGTTCGTTCGCGTTGGCGGCGAGCGGCTCGGCCGCGTCGAGGAGGGCGATCGCCTCGGCGACGAGCGAGGGCTCGGTGAGGTTGAGGAGGAAACCGGCCTTCATCAGCCGCGGCAGCAGCCACGCCGGATCGGCGTCGATCGCTGCATCCAGGTCCTCGAGCGGCGTGCCGTAGAACGACAGCATCCGCCAGAGCGCGTTCTCGCTCGCCTCGAGGGCGGCGCGCGAGCCGGTGCTGGTCGCGTTGCCGTGCCGATCGGCGAGGCCGCTCACGTCGCGGCGGCGGGCGGCTCGGGCCAGGGCCGCAGCGGCGGCCGCATCGCCTCCCAGGCGGCGGCGACCTGGAGCACGCCGAGGTCGTCGTGGCGCTTGCCGGCGATCTGCAGGCCGATCGGCAGGCCGGCCCGGGTCCAGCCGCAGTTGATGCTCGCGGCCGGTTGCTCGCTCATGTTGTAGGCGACGGTGAAGCAGATGTGCTCGAGCGGCCGGGCCGGATCGTCGGTGGGCGAGGCGAGCTCGGCGGCGAAGGCCGGGATCGGCGCGGTCGGCGAGAGCACGACGTCGAATCGGCGATGCGCCGCGACCGCGGCTTCGCGCATCGCGCCCATCTGGCTGAAGCCGCGGAACACCTCGGCACCGCTCAGGTTCGCGCCGCCCTCGACCCAGCGGGCGATGAAGGGCAGCACCTTGGCGCGCCGCTCCGCCGGCAGGCCCTGGAAGTCGAGCCAGGAGCGCATCCGCCAGAACGCGTCCATGCCGTCGAGCATGGCGCGGGTGAAGTACGGAGCGATCGGCTCGACCTCGGCGCCGGCGGCGGCGAAGCGCTCGGCCGCGGCGCGCACTGCGGCGGCGATCTCGGGATCGACCGGCAGGCCGGCGCCGGGATCGAGCAAGAGGCCGATCTTCAGGCCGCGCACGTCGCGCTCCAGCCGCGACCAGGCGATGTCCTCGGCCGGCAGGCTCATCGTGTCGCGATCGTCGGGCCG
>DATCGH010000808.1:0-10857 GCA_036509055.1 Caldimonas sp. | reverse complement strand
CTGCTTGGCGACGCCGTACTCGACCTTGATCTCCTCGGCGTCCTTGGTCGGCGTGCGCAGCGCCATGGCGATGTCGCTGGTGATCAGGTCGCCGGCGATCGGGATCACCGCCGTGTGGCGGATCGAGCCGTCGGTGAAGATCGCCACGTCGGTGGTGCCGGCGCCGATGTCGACCAGGGCGACGCCGAGGTCCTTCTCGTCGTCGGTCAGCACCGCGTGGCTCGATGCGCTCGGGTTGAGCACCAGCTGGTCGACCTCGAGGCCGCAGCGGCGCACGCACTTGACGATGTTCTCGGCCGCGCTCTGCGCCCCGGTGACGATGTGCACCTTGACCTCGAGCCGGCCGCCGCTCATGCCGATCGGCTCCTTGACCTCGTGGCCGTCGATCACGAACTCCTGCGGCTCCACGAGCAGCAGCCGCTGGTCGTTCGGGATGTTGATCGCCTTGGCGGTCTCGACCACGCGGGTCACGTCCACCGGCGTCACTTCCTTGTCGCGCACGATCACCATGCCGGTCGAGTTCTGGCCGCGGATGTGCGAGCCGGTGATGCCGGTGTAGACGCGGGTGATCTTGCAGTCGGCCATCATCTCGGCCTCTTTCAGCGCCTGCTGGATCGACTGCACGGTGGCGTCGATGTTGACGACGACACCGCGCTTCAGGCCGTGCGCCGGCGCGCTGCCGAGCCCGGCCAGGCGCAGCTCGCCGTCGGGCATCACCTCGGCCACGACCGCCATCACCTTGGCGGTGCCGATGTCGAGTCCGACGACGATGTCCTTGATTTCCTTGGCCATGGGCCTCTTTCTCCCGTTATTTCTTCTGCGGCTTGTCGGCGGCATTGATCAGCGTCGAGACGCCTTTCAACCGCACGGCATAGCCATCGGTATGGCGAAGGTCGGCGTATTCGAGCGGCCGCTGGTAGCGCGAGGTCACCTGGCGCACGGTGGAGACGAAGCGCGCGGTCCGCGCCACCGCCTCCTCGTCGCTGCCGCGGCCGATCTCCACGACCGCGCCGGTATCGAGCGTCGCCTGCCAGGAGCCGCGCCCCGAAAGCTGCAGCCCGTCGACCCGCGCCTGCAGCAGGGCGAACGGACGGCTGAGCTTGTCGTGCATCGCCAGCACCCGGGAGGCGCTGCCGTCGGGGCCCTCGAGCGTCGGCAGGGTCTCGTCCTCGACGTCGCCGACATTGGCCTCGAACACCTCGCCGAAGCTGTTGACCAGCTTCTCGCTGCCCGGCTCGCCGCCGCCCCAGAGGGCCACCGGGCGATGCTCCTCGAGCCGCACCCGCAGCCGATTCGGCCAGACCTTCTGCACCACCGCATGCCGGACCCAGGGCACCGATTCGAAGGCGCGACGCACCGACGCCAGATCGAGCGTCATGAAGTTGCCGCTGAGCCGCGGCGCGGCGTTGGCGCGAATCGTCGAGACGCTGTTGCGGCCGACGTCGCCGTCGATGGTGATGACGCGGATCGCGAACAGCGGCTGGCGCGCCAGCCAGAGCAGCGACGCGCCGGCGAGCAACAGCCCGCCGACGATCGCGATCACCACGGCGGTGACGTTCATCAGGCGCACGTCGCCGGGCAGCGGCTCGGCGCGGGGAGGAGGCGTGGCGCGGCGGGCCATGCTCAGGCGGTCGGGCCGGACGCGAGCCAGGCCGGATCGGAGTCGAGAGTCGCGGCGGCGAGCAGCTCGAGGCAGAGCTGCTCGTAGGTAATGCCGGCGGCGCGCGCCGACATCGGCACCAGCGAATGCGTGGTCATGCCCGGCGAGGTGTTCATCTCGAGCAGGAAGGGCTTCCTGTCGCTGGCGCGGCGCATCAGGTCGGCACGGCCCCAGCCGCGGCAGCCGAGCGTCCGGTAGGCGGCGAGGACGATGCGCTGGATCTCCGCCTCCTCCTCGGCCGGCAGTCCGCTCGGGCACTCGTAGCGGACGACGTCGGTGAAATACTTGTTGTGATAGTCGTACTCGCCTTCCGGGGCGACGATGCGCACCACCGGCAGGGCGCGGGCGCCGGCGCCGAAGCCGAGCACCGGGCAGGTCAGCTCGTCGCCCTCGATGAACTCCTCGCACAGCACGTCGGCGTCGTAGCGCGCCGCCAGCTCCACCGCGCCCTGCATCTCCGAGTAGCCGGCCACCTTGGTGATGCCGATCGACGAGCCCTCGCGCGGCGGCTTCACCACCAGCGGCAGGCCGAGCACGTCGGGCACGGCGCGCAGCTGCTCGCGCGACTGCTGGTCGCCGGCGAGGCGGACGAAGCGCGGCGTCGGCAGGCCTTCGGCCAGCCAGACGCGCTTGGTCATCACCTTGTCCATGGCGATCGCCGAGGCGAGCACGCCCGAGCCGGTGTAGGGCAGGCCGAGCAGCTCGAGCGCGCCCTGGACGCTGCCGTCCTCGCCGTGACGGCCATGGAGGGCGATGAAGCAGCGGACGAAGCCCTCGCGCCTGAGCTCGCCCAGCTCGCGCTCGGACGGATCGAAGGGATGGGCGTCGACGCCCTGGCTCTTCAATGCGAGCAGCACGCCGGTGCCCGACATGATCGAGATCTGCCGCTCGGCCGAGGAGCCGCCCATCAAGACCGCGACCCGGCCCAGGCTCTTGACGTCGAGAGGTGTGCTCATGCCGCCTTCTCCAGCATCTCGACCAGCTGCGCCGGCACCGCGCCGATCGAGCCGGCGCCCATGGCGATGACGACGTCGCCCGGCTTCGCCTGCTCGAGGATGGTCGCCGGCATCTGGCCGATGTCGTCGACGAACACCGGGTCGACCTTGCCGGCGACGCGCAAGGCGCGCGCCAGCGAACGGCCGTCGGCGGCGACGATCGGCGCTTCGCCGGCGGCATAGACCTCGGCCAGAAGCACCAGGTCGGCGTTGCCCATCACCTTGACGAAGTCCTCGAAGCAGTCGCGGGTGCGGGTGTAGCGGTGCGGCTGGAACGCGAGCACGATGCGCCGGCCGGGGAAGGCACCGCGTGCGGCCTCGAGGGTCGCGGCCATCTCCACCGGGTGGTGGCCGTAGTCGTCGATCAGGGTGAACTGGCCGGCGCCGTCGGAGACCGGATGGTCGCCGTAGCGCTGAAAACGCCGGTGGACGCCGTCGAACTCGGCCAAGCCGGTGATCACCGGCGCGTCGGGCAGCTCGAGCTCGGCGGCGACCGCGATCGCCGCGAGGGCGTTGAGCACGTTGTGCACGCCCGGCAGGTTGAGCGTGACCGCGAGATCGGGCATGCGCACGCCATTCCGGCGCTGCACCGTGAAGCGCATGACGCCGGCATCGGCGACGACGTCGACGGCGCGGATCATGGCGTCGGCGCCGAGGCCGTAGGTCACGAGCGGGCGCGAGATCATCGGCATGATCGAGCGCACGCCCGGATCGTCGGCGCAGAGGATGGCGGCGCCGTAGAACGGCATCTTGTGGATGAACTCGACGAAGGCCTGCTTCAGCTTGGCGAAGTCGTGGCCGTAGGTGTCCATGTGGTCGGCGTCGATGTTCGTCACGACCGCCATCACCGGCAGCAGGTTGAGGAAGGACGCGTCCGACTCGTCGGCCTCGACCACGATGTAGTCGCCGGCGCCGAGCCGGGCGTGGGCGCCGGCGGCGTTGAGCCGGCCGCCGATGACGAAGGTCGGGTCGAGCCCGGCCTCGGCAAGGACGCTGGTCACGAGCGAGGTGGTCGTGGTCTTGCCGTGGGTGCCGGCGATGGCGATGCCCTGCTTCAGGCGCATCAGCTCGGCGAGCATCACCGCGCGTGGCACCACCGGCACGCGCCCGGCTCGGGCGGCGATCACCTCGGGGTTGTCGCCCTTCACCGCGCTCGAGGTCACGACCGCTTCGGCGCCGGCGATGTGGGCGGCGTCGTGGCCGATCTGCACCTTGATGCCGCGCTTGGCCAGCGCCCGGGTGGTCGCGCTCTCGTGCTGGTCGGAGCCGGTGATGCGGTAGCCGAGGTTGTGCAGCACCTCGGCGATGCCGCTCATGCTGGCGCCGCCGATGCCGACGAAGTGGATCTGCTTGACGGCGTGCTTCACGTCTGCGCGCCTTCGTCGGCTTCGGCGGCAAGAGCCGCGGTCATGACGAACGCCGTCCGCTTCGCGGCCGTCGTGCCGACGAAGTGGATCTGCTTGACGGCGTGCTTCATGCGGCCACCACCATGCGTTCGATCTCGTCCGCCACCCGCGCCGCCGCGTGCGGCCGGGCCAGCGCACGCGCCTTCGTCGCCATCGCCTGCAACGCGTCGCGGGTCAGGCCGGCGATGAGGTCGGCGAGCTTCCTCGGCGAAAGCTCGGACTGCGGCAGGTGGATGGCCGCGCCCTGCCCTGCCATCCAGTCGGCGTTGTCGCGCTGGTGTGAGGTCGTGCTGACGATCAGCGGCACCAGCACCGCGGCGACGCCGGCGGCGCACAGCTCGCTGACCGTGATCGCCCCGGCGCGGCAGACGATCAGGTCGCACGTCGCCAGCCGCTCGGGCATGTCTTCGATGAAGGGCAGCACTTCGGCCGGGGTCCCGTCTGACGCATAGGCGCCCTGCACCTGCGCGTGAGCGGCTTCGCCTGTCTGATGCGTCACCACCGGCCGCTCGGTGCGCGGCAGCAAGGCGATCGCCTGCGGCACGCACTCGTTGAGCACCCGCGCGCCGAGGCTGCCGCCGACGACGAGCAGGCGCAGAGCGCCGCCCCGTCCGGCGAACCGCTCGACCGGCGCCGCCAGCGCTTCGATGGACGCGCGCACCGGGTTGCCGGTGACGACCGCCTTCACGCCCATCGCCTCGGCCGCTTCGCCGGAAAAGCCGAAGGCGATCTTCCGCGCCGGCAGCTTCAGGGCCTTGTTGCTGAGCAGCAGGGAGGCGTCGGCGTTGACGAGCAGCAGCGGACGGCGCTGCAGCCACGCCATCCAGCCGCCGGGAAAGCAGACGTAGCCGCCCATGCCGAGCACCGCGTCGGCGCGGCGTTGCCGCAGCAGCTTCGCGCAGCTGCCGAAGGCCGCCAGCATCTGCAGGGCGCCGCGCAGGTTGCCGAGCAGGCCCTTGCCGCGCATGCCGGCGAAGGCGATCCGGTCGAGCACCAGGCCGGCCTTGGGCACCAGGCGGTTCTCCATGCCGGTGGTGGTGCCTAGCCAGCTCACGCTCCAGCCGCGCCGCTGCATCTCGGCAGCGACCGCGAGGCCCGGCATCACGTGGCCGCCGGTGCCCGCCGCCATGACGACGAGGTGCTTCATGCGCGCCCGCCTCGCATCAACTGTCGGTTCTGGCTCCGGCCCGCGCACTCCGTGCGCTTCACATCGCTGCGCGACGTGAGCCTCGCCGAAGCAGGCATCGCGGGCGCGTTCACGCCCGCTGCACGTCGCGGCCAGGCCGCGACGCGGCTCATGCGCGGCCTCCGCGCATGAGCTGCCTGTTTTCGATATCGATCCGCAACACGATCGCCAGCGCCACCATGTTCGTCACGATCGCCGAGCCGCCGTAGCTCATCAGCGGCAGGGTCAGGCCCTTGGTCGGCAGCACGCCGAGGTTGACGCCCATGTTGATGAAGGCCTGGCCGCCCATCCAGATGCCGATGCCCTGGGCGAACAGGCCGGCGAACACCCGGTCGAGGGCGATCGCCTGGCGGCCGATATGGAACAGCCGCCGCGCCACCCAGAAGAAGGCGAAGATGACGCAGGCGACGCCGACGAAGCCGAGCTCCTCGCCGATCACGGCGAGCAGGAAGTCGGTGTGTGCCTCCGGAAGGTAGTGCAGCTTCTCGACGCTGGAGCCCAGACCCTGGCCGAAGATCTCGCCGCGGCCGAAGGCAATCAGCGAATGCGAGAGCTGATAGGCCTTGCCGAGCGTGTACTTCTCGTCCCAGGGGTTGAGGTAGGCGAAGATCCGCTCGCGACGCCATTCGGAGAGGGTGATCATCAGGACGAAGGCGCCGACCAGCACCGCGCTGATGATCAGGAACATCCGGCCGTTGACGCCACCGAGGAAGAGGATGCCCATGGCGATCGTCGCGATCACCATGAAGGCGCCCATGTCGGGCTCGGCCAGGAGCAGCAGGCCCACGACCGCGAGCGAGATCGCCATCGGCAGCACGGCGCGGACGAAGTTCTCCTTCACGTCCATGCGCCGCACCATGTAACCCGCGGCGTACATCGCGATCGCCAGCTTGCACAGCTCCGAGGGCTGGAAGGTCATGAAGCCGAGGGGAATCCAGCGGCGGGCGCCGTTGACGCCCTTGCCGACGAAAGGCAGCAGCACGACCACCAGCAGCAGCAGCGCGGCAACGAAGATCCAGGGCGAGAGCTTTTCCCAGGCCGAGATCGGAACCTGCACCACCACCAGCGCGGCGATCAGGGCGATCGCCATCGACAGCAGGTGGCGGGTGAGGAAATAGGTCGGGGTGTAGCGCGCGAACTTCGGGTTGTCGGGCAAGGCCACCGAGGCGCTGTAGACCATGACCAGGCCGAGCGCCAGCAGGGCGACGACCATGCAGACCAGCGTGCGGTCGAAGCCGAGCAGGCGCGCCGGCTGGCCCGGATTGACGCTGATCCACTCGCGCACCGGGATCGGCTCGGCAACAGCAGCGGCGGCGGCAGCAGCAGCGCGGCGCCCGCGCGGCGCGCTGCTCTCGGCGGTGCGGCCGGCGCCGGGCGCGAGGCCGAGGCGAGCCCGCCAGCCCTGGAGCGTGCCGGCGAAGGAGCCGCTCACAGGACCGCTCCCTTTCTTTCCGCGATCGCCTGCACCGCGGCGACGAAGACCTCGGCGCGGTGGGCGTAGTTGCGGAACATGTCGAGGCTGGCGCAGGCCGGGCTGAGCAGCACCGCGTCGCCGCGCCCGGCCTTGGCGAATGCCGCCTCGACCGCGGCCTCGAGCGTGGCGCAGCGCTCGAAGGCGACGCCCGAGGGACCGATCGCGGCCTCGATCCGCGCCGCGTCGCGCCCGATCGTCAGCACCGCTCGCGCGTGTCGCGCCAGCGGCGCAGCCAGCGGCGCGAAGTCCTGGCCCTTGCCGTCGCCGCCAAGGATGACGACGAGCTTGGCCGGCGCACGGTCGGCGCCGAGGCCGTCGAGCGCGGCGACCGTCGCGCCGACGTTGGTGCCCTTGCTGTCGTCGAAGGCGTCGACGCCGTCGATCGTGGCGACAGGCTCGACCCGGTGCGGTTCGCCGCGGTACTCGCGCAGGGCGTGCAGCATCGGCGCGAGCGGGCAGCCGATGGCATGGGCCAGCGCCAGCGCGGCGAGCGCGTTGAGGGCGTTGTGCCGGCCGCGGATGCGCAGCGCGTCGGCCGGCATCAGCTGCTGCAGGGTCAGATCGCGCGGCGAGGCGTCGTCGTCCCGGGCGCGTGCCAGCCAGGCCATGTCGTTGCTGACGGCGAGCCCCCAGTCGCCGGGCCGCTCGGGCGCGCCGGCGCCGAACTCGACCACGCGACGCGGCACGACCCGGGGCGGCCGGCCCTTCTTCGTCGCCACCGTCTCGGGCGCCGGCAGCAGCTTCATCGCCGCCGGATCATCGCGATTGACGACGACGATCGCGCGCCGGCCGAAGACCCGGGCCTTCGCGGCCGCATACGCCGGCATCGAGCCGTGCCAGTCGAGGTGGTCCTCGGTGAGGTTGAGCAGCGCGGCCGCGTCGGCCTCGAACCGGGCGACGCGGTCGAGTTGGAAGCTCGAGAGCTCGAGCACCCAGACCTCCGGCAGGCGATCGCGCAGGCTCTCGGCCGGGCCGGCGTCGATCGCGTCGGCGAGGGTCTGCAGCATCGTCGGGCCGATGTTGCCGGCGACCGCGACCCGCCTGCCGCTGCGCTCCACCAAAAGGGCGGTCAGCGCCGTCGTCGTCGTCTTGCCGTTGGTGCCGGTGACGGCGATCACCTTGGGTGCGTAGTCGGCCGAGGTGCGCAGGCCCTCGAGCGCGTCGGCGAAGACATCGAGCTCACCCTCGACCGGCACGCCGGCCTTGGCGGCGGCGACGAGCAGGGCGGCGATGCCGGCGTCGTGCGGCGCGAGGCCGGGGCTCTTCAGCACCCGGTCGACGCCGGCGAGGTCGTCGCTGGCCAGCGGCGTGGCCGGCAGGCGGGCCGCCGCCGGGACATGCTCCGCCAGACCTGCGGCCTCGGGCGGCTCGGCACGCGAGTCCCAGACGCGCACCTCGTCGCCCTGGCGGGCGCTCCAGCGCGCCATCGCCAGGCCCGAGGCGCCGAGTCCGAGAACGAGGGTCGTGCTCATCGCAGTTTCAGGCTGGCGAGGCCGATCAGGCAGAGCAGCATGGTGACGATCCAGAAGCGCACCACGACCTGCGTCTCCTGCCAGCCGGACTTCTCGAAATGGTGGTGCAGCGGCGCCATCTTCAGGATCCGCCGGCCCTCGCCGTAGCGGCGCTTGGTGTACTTGAACCAGAGCACCTGGAAGATCACCGACAGGGCCTCGGCGACGAACACGCCGCCCATGATCCCGAGAACGATCTCCTGGCGGGTGATCACGGCGATCGTGCCGAGCGCGCCGCCGAGCGCGAGCGCGCCGACGTCGCCCATGAAGACCTGGGCCGGATGGGTGTTGAACCAGAGGAAGGCCAGGCCCGCGCCGGCCATCGCGGCGCAGAAGATCAAGAGCTCGCCGGCGCCCGGGATGTACGGGAACAGAAGGTAGCGCGAGTAGTCGGGCCGGCCGATGATGTAGGCGAACACGCCGAGCGCCGAGCCGACCATCACCACCGGCATGATCGCCAGGCCGTCGAGGCCGTCGGTCAGGTTGACGGCGTTGCTCGCGCCGACGATCACGAAGTAGGTCAGGGCGATGAAGCCGAACACGCCGAGCGGATAGCTCACGCTCTTGAAGAAGGGCACGATCAGGTCGGCCTTGGGCGGCAGGTCGTTCGAGAAGCCGCTCTGCACCCAGCGGATGAACAGCTCGAGGACGCGCAGGTTCGAGGTCTCGCTGACGCTGAAGGCGAGGTAGAGCGCGGCGACGATGCCGATCACCGACTGCCAGAAGTACTTCTCGCCCGAAGGCATGCCCTCGGGGTTCTTGCCGACCACCTTCCGCCAGTCGTCGACCCAGCCGATCACGCCGAAGCCGATGGTCACCGCCATCACGATCCAGACGAAGCGGTTCGACCAGTCGAACCAGAGCAGGGTCGAGATGCCGATGCCGAGCAGGATCAGCACCCCGCCCATGGTCGGCGTGCCGGTCTTGGCATGGTGCGACTCGACGCCGTAGGCGCGGATCGGCTGGCCGATCTTCAGGCTGGCGAGGCGGCGGATCACCCAGGGACCGAACACCAGGCCGATGACCAGCGAGGTCATCGCCGCCATCACGGCGCGGAAGGTGATGTACTGGAACACGCGCATGAAGCCGAATTCGGGCGAGTAGGCCTGCAGCCACACGGAGAGGCTAAGCAGCATGGGCATCTCCCGCCGGTTCGCCGACGAGCGCCGCGACCACCCGCTCCATGCGCATGAAGCGCGAGCCCTTGACCAGCACCGAGGCGTACGCCGGTGCGGTCGGCAGCGCCGTGATCAGCGCCTCGACCGTCGCGAACGCACGCGCGCCGGCGAATTCGGCCACCGTGTTCGCGCTTTCCGCGCCCGCGGCCCAGAGGATCTCGATGCCGCGCTCGCAGGCGTAGGCGCCGGCCTCGCGGTGGAACGCCGGCCCTTGGCTGCCGACCTCGCCCATGTCGCCGAGCAGCAGCCAGCGCGGCGCCGGCAGCGCCGCCAGCACGTCGATCGCGGCGCGCACCGAGTCGGGATTGGCGTTGTAGGTGTCGTCGACCAGAGTCCGCTCGACGCCGCCGACGAGCTTGCGCAGCAGCTGCGAGCGGCCGCGCACCGGACGGAACCCCGCCAAGCCGCGGCCGACCGCCTCGACCGGGCAGCCGGCGGCGAGCGCCGAGGCCGCGGCGGCGAGCGCATTGCGCACGTTGTGCCGGCCGGCGGCGTGCAGGGCGAAGCGGGTCGTCCCGGCCGGGCTCTGCAGGCCGATGGCCCAATGGTCACCCGCCCAGATTGCCGTGGCCGTGACGTCGGCCCCCGCGCCCTCGCTGAAGGTGAGGCGGCGACGGCCGCCGGCCAGCGCCCGCCAGGTCGGCGCGTGCTCGTCGTCGGCCGGAAAGACCGCCGTGCCGTCGGCGCCGAGCGCCTCGATCGCCGCGCCGTTCTCGCGCGCCACCGCATCGACGCTGGCCATGAACTCGAGATGCTCGCGCTGGGCGTTGTTGACCAGGGCCACCGTCGGCCGGGCGATCGTCGCCAGGCGCGAGATCTCGCCGGGATGGTTCATGCCGAGCTCGACCACCGCGGCCCGATGCACCGCCCGCAGCCGCAGCAGGGTCAGCGGCAGGCCGATGTCGTTGTTGAAGTTGCCTTCGGTGGCGAAGCCGGCGTCGCCCTGCCAGGCGCGAAAGATCGCGGCGATCATCTGCGTCACCGTGGTCTTGCCGTTGCTGCCGGTCACCGCCACCAGCGGCAGGTTGAAGCGCTGGCGCCACGCCGCGGCGAGCTGACCGAGGGCGAGGCGCGAGTCCGCGACCTCGAGGCCGGGCAGGCCGGCTTCGGCGAGGCCGCGCTCGGCGAGGGCGGCGACCGCGCCGGCTGCCTTCGCCTGGGGCAGGAAGTCGTGCGCATCGAAGCGGTCGCCGCGCAGGGCGACGAACAGGTCGCCGGGGCGAAGGCCGCGGGTGTCGCTGTGCACCCGGGCGAAGGCGATCGACCGATCGCCGACAAGCTTCGCCCCCGGCAGGCTCGCGGCCGCGTCGCCGAGCGTCGCCATGGCCGCCGGCCCTGCGCCCGGGGCCGAGCCGGCCGCGAGGGTCGACGCGGCGGCCCCCGCGTTCGCCCGCTCCGCCAGCGCGGCTTCAGCGTGCGCCGCGTCGAGAAAGGGATGCTTCACGCC
>DATCGH010000807.1:0-2639 GCA_036509055.1 Caldimonas sp. | reverse complement strand
GGGCGGGCTGCCGAACAAGACGGCGCGGGCGCTGCTCGACATCGAGGACAAGGAATACGTTCCGATCATCCGCAACCCGAAGACGACCAACGCCGACACCGAGGCGGTCTTCTACTTCCCGGGCTGCGGCTCGGAGCGGCTGTTCTCGCAGGTCGGCCTGGCGACCCAGGCGATGCTCTGGCACGCCGGCGTGCAGACGGTGCTGCCGCCGGGGTACCTGTGCTGCGGCTATCCGCAGCGCGGCTCGGGCGACTACGACAAGGCGGAGAAGATCATCACCGACAACCGGGTGCTGTTCCACCGTGTCGCCAACACCCTGAACTACCTCGACATCAAGACCGTGGTGGTGAGCTGCGGCACCTGCTACGACCAGCTCCAAGGCTACAAGTTCGAGGAGATCTTCCCGGGCTCGCGGATCATCGACATCCACGAGTTCCTGCTGGAGAAGGGGATCACTCTCGGCGGCCCTGGCGGCCCCGACGCGGCCGGGCCCGGCTACCTCTTCCACGACCCGTGCCACAGCCCGATGAAGCTGCGCGAGCCGCTCACGACCGTGAAGGCGCTGGTCGGCGAGAACGTGAAGAAGAGCGACCGCTGCTGCGGCGAGAGCGGCACCTTCGGCATCACCCGGCCCGACATCGCCACCCAGGTGCGCTTTCGCAAGGCCGAGGAGCTCCGCCGCGACGAGGTGGCGCTGCGCGCGACGATCGCCGCCGCGGCGCCGGCCGAATCGCCCAAGGCGAACCTCAAGATCCTGACCTCGTGCCCGAGCTGCCTGCAGGGCCTGCAGCGCTACAAGGGCGACCTGCAGAACGGCCTGCTGGAGGCCGACTACATCGTCGTCGAGATGGCCAACCGCATCCTCGGCGACGACTGGATGCCGGAGTACGTGGAGCGCGCCAACGAGGGCGGGATCGAGCGCGTGCTGGTCTAGCGCTCGAGGCGGCAGCTCACTCGCGCACGAAGCGTAGCGCCATGCCGCCCTGGTAGAGGGTGAGCGAGGGCGGCGGCGAGCCCTCCGCGAACTCGATCTCGAGCGGCGTGATCCGGGCGAAGAAGCGCTGCGGTGTCTTGGCGAACAACGCGAAGGCGCCCTGGCCGGTGGCCTGTGCCCAGAGCTGGTCGTCGCGCACGCTGATCGTCAGCTTGAAGCTCCGACGGACGGCGTAGACGCCGGCGAGCGGTGCGAGCTGCGCCGCGCTCACGGGCACCGCCGTCTGGCGCATCAGGCTCAGGTCCTTGGGCGGCACGCCCTCGTCGAGCAGGTGCAGCGCCAGGTCGTTGACTTCGACCATCGCGTTCGCCAGCACCGCCGTGGCCCGGCGGCGGTCGGGGTCGAGCCAGAGCGACGACGAGAAGCCGGCCGTGCCGCCGTCATGGTTGAAGAGGATGCGCCCGTGGAGCGGCGCGCGGATCCAGCCCAGGCCCATGGCGTTGCTCTCGGAGGCGCCGGCGGCGTGGCGCCGCTGCGCCAGGCGAAAGGCCTCGCCGAGCGGCGTGCTGTCGGGGTCGAGCGCGGCCTGCGCATAGCGCCCCAGATCGGCGGCCGGCATGACCAGCGCGCCGGCGCCGGCGAGCACGTCGAAATGCCAGGGCGGCACGCGCCGCTTCTGCCGATCGTGGCCGTCGACCCGGCCGGGGATCGTCCGCCCCGGCAGGGCCAGGGTGGACCGGCTCATGCCCAGGGGCTCGAGGACGCGCTCGGAAAGCAGCTGCGGGTAGCCGCTGCCTGCCGCCCGGCCGAGCGCATAGCCGAGCAGGCCGAAGCCGAGATTCGAGTATTCCCAGCGCGTGTCGCGCGCCGCTGTCGGCTTGAAGTCGTGCAGGAAGCGCAGCAGTTGCGCCTCGTCGTAGCCGGCGTAGGGATCGCCCGGATCCCGCGGCGCCAGGTTGGCCGGCAGGCGCGGCAGTCCCGAACGGTGGGTTGCGAGGTCGATCCAGCGGATCGGCGCGTCGGCGCTGTCGCGCAGCTTCAGCCCCGACGGCAGCGCGCCCTCGACCGCGTCTTCGAGAGCGAGACGGCGCCGCACGACCGCGTCGGCGAGCAGCAGCGCGGTGAAGGTCTTGGTGATCGAGCCGACCTCGAACTGCCCGTCCTCGGCCAGCGACCGGCCGTCGCCGGCCGAGCCCTGGGCGGCGATCGAGACGCTGCCCTTGTCCACCTGCAGCGCCACCAGGCCGACCCCTTGTTCCGCCAGCCGCGCCTCGAGCAGCGCCGCCGTTCGCTCGGGCGACATCGCCGCGGCGAGACGGGGCGCGCAGACGCCGCAGGCGGCGACCGAGGCCAGCGCCTGCAGCAGGCGCCGACGCTCCCGGCCGGTCGCCGAACGGATGCGAAGGGTCATTTGCAAGCAAATCTTATCGGCCGGTCGACGGTGTGGCGCCGATGCTGCGCCAATCTCCCCCATGGCGCCGTGGCGTGGGTGGCTTCGTTAGACTTCCCGCGCCCTCGAGCATCCTTCCATGGCCGGCCTCACATCGAACACTCCGCCACCGACCGCCATCACCGTGCATGGCAAGTCGCGCGTGCTCGAGGTCGGCTTCGGCGACGGCAAGACCTTTCGCATTCCGTTCGAGCTGATGCGCGTGTACTCGCCGTCGGCCGAGGTCCAGGGCCACGGCCCGGGGCAGGAGGTGCT
>DATCGH010000806.1:0-4692 GCA_036509055.1 Caldimonas sp. | reverse complement strand
TCGGCCATGCCACCCGTCGTGGGCTCGCGGATGAAGAAGCTGCAGCGCAGCGCCGCCGGGCCGGCCACGGACCAGCCGCCCTCGATCCGCGCCTCCCGACCGGGAACCGAATCGAAGCGGCGCAGTTCGAGGGCGACGCGCAGCGGCGCCGCGGCCTGGGGCGCGGCGCTTCGTCCTTCGACGATGCCGAAGCGTGCCGCGAGCTGCTCGAGCAGCGCCTGGCGGAGCTCGTCGGCCAAGGGGCTGGCCCAGCGTTCCTGCTCGAGGCTGGCGAGGCTCTCGTCGGGCAGGCGCACCAGCCACTGCGGCTGATCGACCTGCGCCGGCAGGCGGATCGGCTCGAGCGACAGGAACACCGGTGCACGGCCGACGATCGTCGGCTCGCGCGGCGTCGGTTCGGTCGGCATCAGGGTGTGCAGCCGCGTCGGCGGTGCCGAGGTCGAGCAGGCGCCGAGCGCGAACAGCGCGGCCAGCGAAAGGGCATCGAGCGAGCGTGATCTCGGCATCATGGCGGCACTAGCGTGGAGGGATAGCCGCATCGGCCGGCTTGCCGCGCAGGATCGATTCCGGATGCTGCTGCAGGTAGTCGGCGAGCACCCGCAGGGCGCGGGCGGTGCGCTGCAGCTCGAGCAGGGTGTCCTGCAGGTTCTGCTGCACCGGCGCGCCCGGATCGGTGACATTGCGGTCGAGGTTGTCGAGCGACGCCTGGGCGCGAGTGAGGGTCTTCTGCACCTCGCTCAGCGCCGTCTGCGCTTCGGGCGTGAGCCGGCCGATCGCCGCGTTGGCGCTGGCCAGGGTCGAGCGCAGGTCCTTGCCGATCTCGTCGAACGGGATCTTGCTCACCTTCTCGACGATCTCGGCGATCTGCGGCTGGATCTCGCTCAGCGTGCCGCGCGCCGTCGGCACGGTCAGGGTGCCGTCGTTCAGCGCCGTGCGCGCCGGCTCCTTGCCGAGGAAATCGAGCGCCACGTAGAGCTGCCCGGTGAGCAGGTTGCCGGTGCGCAGCTGGGCGCGCACGCCCTGGGCGACGAGCTGCTGCAGCACCACCGCGTCGCCGCCGGAAGGCGTCGGCGAGGTCTGAAGCAACGCCGTCCGGATCGCGCCGAGGCGCAACGGGAAGACGTCGGCGGTGACTTCGACCGGAAAGCGCTTGCGCGCCGGGTCGTACTGCAATGCGATCGCGGTGACCCGGCCGATCTCGACGCCGAGGAAGTCGATCGCCGCGCCTTCGGCCAAGCCGCGCACCGACGAGTCGAACACCATCCGTACCTTGACCGGCAGGCCGTCGGGCGGCGCCATCGCCGCGCTGCGGTCGTAGAACAGGGTGAACACGGCGTTCGCGGCCGTGGGCTTGCGCGGCCCGGGCGGGTTCTCGAACGCGATCCCGCCGGCCAGCACCGACGTCAGCGCCTGCGTGTTGAGGGTGAGGCCGCTCGCGTTGACGGTGAGGTCGATGCCGCTGGCATTCCAGAAGCGCGTGTCCTCGCCCACCAGCTGCTGGTAGGGCGCCTCGATGAAGACCCGCACCGACAGCTCGTCGCGCTCGGCGTCGAGGGTGTAGCCGACGACCCGGCCCACGCGGGTGCGGCGATAGAACACCGGCGAGCCGACGTCGAGCGAGCCGAGATCGAAGGAGCGCAGCACGAAGATCTTTCCGGGCTCGCCGCGGAGCACGAACGGCGGCGCCTCGAGGCCCTTGAACTCGGCCCGCGCCTTGGTCGAGACGCCGGCGTCGGTGCCGATATAGGCGCCGGAGAGCAGCGTGCCCAGGCCGGTGACGCCGCCGAGGCCGATGCGCGGGCGGACCACCCAGAACGAGGTGTCCTCGACGGCGAAGCTGGCGGCCGAGCGCTCGAGCCGGACGCCGACGACGACGCCCTTGCGATCGTCGCGCAGCGACACCGACTGGACCTTGCCGATCACCACTTCCTTGTAGCGGACGTCGGTCTTGCCGGCCTCGACGCCTTCGGCCGAGGCGAATTCGATGTCGATCCGCGGACCGATGAGGAAGACGCTGCGTACCAGGAGCGAGGCGCCGATTGCGACCGCGACCGCCGGCAGCAGCCAGACCAGCGAGACGTTCCAGCGTCGCGCCTCGACGATTCGCGGCTGCGGCAGCTCGTCGGCACCCACCGGTGCCGGTCGCGGCGGCTCCGGGGCGGCCGCGCCGGGCGCCGCCGGCGGCTGCGCCGGATCAGGCGGGTCGTCCGGCATGCGCGGCCTCCGTGGCGTTCGCGGGCAGCGCGGTGCGGCGTGCCAACGGCGAAGGATCGTCCCAGATCAGCTTCGGGTCGAAGGCGTAGGTGGCGAGCATCGTCAGCACGACCACCGCCGCGAACGCGAGCAGGCCGGGCCCGGCCTGCACGCCGGCAAGCGGACCGAAGCGGATGGTCGCGGCCAGCAGGACGACGACATAGACGTCGAGCATGGACCAGTGGCCCACGGTCTCGATCAGCCGGTACAGCTTGGCGCGCTCGAGGCGGCGCCAGGCCGGCGCATGCCGCGTGGTCCAGGCCAGGAGGCCGAGGACGCCGATCTTCAGCACCGGCACGGCGATGCTGGCGATGAAGACGATGACGGAAAGGCCCCAGGAGCCGTCGCGCCAGAGCTCGAGGATGCCGCCGATCAGGGTGTGCTCCTCGTGCTGCAGTGCCGAGACGGTGGTCATGATCGGCAGCACGTTCGCCGGCACATAGAGCACCGCCGCCGCGAGCACGCAGGCCCAGGTGCGTTGCACGCTCATCGGCTTCCTGGCGTGGAGCACATGGCCGCAGCGCGAGCACTTCTGGAGGCGGCGCGGCGCCCCCGGGGGCTCGGGCTGCGCGCCGGCCAGGGCGTCGGCCGAGACCAGGCCGCAGCTCTCGCAGCCGAGCACCGCCGGCACGGCCGCATCGTCTTGCGACAGGACCGGCCCGGCGTTCATCGGACCTGCCACCACAGGTGCTTCAACCCAGCCGACTCGATCGCCGCGAACAGGACCATCACCGCGCCGAAGGCCAGCAGGCCCGGTCCGGGCACCGCATCGGCCAGGCTCGACAGGCGGACCAGCGAGAGCAGCGCGCCGATGGTGAACACCTCGACCATGCTCCAGCGGCCGGCCTGGTGCAGCAGGCGAACGCAGGCCGCGAATCCGCGCGGCACCCGGCCCGCCGCCAGCGGCACCAGGACATAGAGACGCAGGCCGAGGAACAGCGCCGGGGCGAGCAGTGCGGTGATCGCCGTCAGGACGGCAATGCTTTCGTGCCCCTCCTCCCACATCGCGGAGATCGCCCCGGGCAAGGTCATCGCCCGGGAGACGCCGCGCATGTCGAGGGAAAGCACGTCGCTGGAGAGGCCGATCAGGAAGACCACCGTCGCGGTGATCGTCAACGACAGCAGGGTCGACAGCGTCAGGCGGTGCCCTCGGCCGAGGATGGCCTCGCAGCGCGTACAGCGCGCCACCGAGGACGGCGCGAGCGGGCGCCAGCGGTGCGCCAACCCGCACTGCTCGCACACGACCAGCGAGTTACGCTCACGGCTCATCCCGACTCCGCGCACCCCCCGGGCGCGACCTGACGCCGATTATCACGGCCGGTCGCCGCCGGAGCGGACCGGACCGCCGGCCTCAATTGGCCGACCGGAAGGCGACGGTCCGGGGGACGTAGCGCTGCGGCGTCCGCGGCGGGGCCTGGACGGCGAAGACCGGGCGGGCGGCGAAGCGCGCGTCCGCGGCCGCCCGGGCCGCGGCCTGGAGCTGGATCGCGGCCCGGCGCTCGGCATCGGCACGACTGACCGCGCCCGCCACGACCGAATAGAACACCGCCAGGAGAATCACGGCGCCGATCGCCGCGATCCAGATGGCCCCCCGGTGCAACTCCGGACTGCGCAGCAACGGCAGGCTCATGTGCCGTCCGCGCCGCTCGAGCGCACGCCCTTCGACGAAGGTCCGGTTCGGGCGTTGCGCCGCTCGGCCGGCCGCGCATCGCGGCGATCCTTGGGACTGGCAGGCCGGGCAGGGCGGGAGGACGTGGAGGCTCGGCGTCGCGGCAGCCGGGGCTCGATCGCGGTCGTCGTCGGCGAGACGTTGAAGAACCAGCGGACGAAGCGATCGATCTTGGCGGCGAGCGTGGACATGTCGAGGTCTCCTGAGTAGCCACGGTATGCGGCTCGAGGGAGACGGCGAAGCGGCGGATTCCGCTCGCTCGCGTCGGACGCCACCTACTCCCGGCCGGCCGGGGCGGTTTCCTACAGGGCGGGTCGGTGCCGTCGCATGGCTCGCTCGAAGGCGGGATGGCAAATTTCGCTTCGGCGGCCAGGGAGGCCGTTTGGAGTTGCATTCCATGCTGATCAGGATCGGGTTCGACATCGAGCTGTCCGTCACCGCGCCGATGGCCCTCATCTACCTGCTGCACGTGCATCCGTCGCGACGCGACGACCTGATCGCGCCCGAGAACCTTCGGCTGAGCGGCGGCCTCGAGCCCGAGGAGTACATCGACAGCTTCGGCAACCATTGCGGCCGGGTGAACGTGCCGCTCGGCATGAACACCGTGCGGCTGACGAACGACGCCCTGATCCGCGATTCCGGCGAGCTCGACGAGATCGATCCGGCTGCGCGCCAGCACGATCCGACCGAGCTGCCGTTCTCGACCCTGCAATTCCTCCTGCCCAGCCGCTACTGCGAGGTCGACAGCGAGCTGCTCCCCCTCGCCTGGA
>DATCGH010000805.1:0-3494 GCA_036509055.1 Caldimonas sp. | reverse complement strand
AGCCTGGTGGCCGACGACGTCGATCCGGCGCTGATCGCCTCGGCGAAGGCCCTGCTGCTCTCCGGCACGCACCTGTCGCAGCCGGACACGCTGGCCGCCTGCCGGCGGGCGATCGCCCTGGCGCGCGCGTCGCACACCCGGATCGTCCTCGACATCGACTACCGGCCGGTGCTCTGGGGCCTGACCTCGCCGGGCCTCGGCGAGCAGCGCTACGTTGCCTCCGAGCGGGTGAGCGCGGTGCTGCAGGGAATCGTCGCCGACTGCGACCTGCTCGTCGGCACCGAAGAGGAGATCCGCATCGCCGGCGGCTCCGGCGACACCCTCGCCGCCTTGCGCCGCCTGCGCGAGCTCACCGCGGCGACGCTCGTCGTCAAGCGCGGGCCGATGGGCTGCGTCGTCTTCGAAGGCGCGATCCCCAACGACATCGAGGCCGGCCTCCAGGGACCGGGCTTTCCGGTCGAGGTGTTCAACATCCTCGGCGCCGGCGACGCCTTCATGGCCGGCTTTCTCCGCGGCTGGCTCGAGGAGCAGCCGCTCGCCGACTGCTGCGCCTACGCCAATGCCTGCGGCGCGCTCGTCGTCTCGCGCCACGGCTGCGCGCCGGCGATGCCGAGCTGGACCGAGCTGACCCATTTCCTCGCCCACGGCTCGCCGGAGCGGGCGCTGCGGCGCGACACCGAGCTCGAGCATCTGCACCGCGCCACCACCCGCCTGGCCGAGTGGCCGGAGCTGGCGGTGTTCGCGTTCGATCACCGGGTCCAGCTCGAGGAGCTGGCGGGGACCGGCGCCGACGCCGGCGCCCGCATCGCCCGCTTCAAGGCCCTGCTCGCCGAGGGCGCCCGCCGCGGTGCCGAGAGCGCACGCCTCGCCGGCAGCGCCGCCGCATTCGGCGCCATCCTCGACGACCGCTATGGCGAGGAGACGCTGCCGACCCTCACCGGCACCGGCGCCTGGATCGCCCGGCCGGTCGAGCTGCCCGGGTCGCGGCCGCTGGCTTTCGAGGTCGGTCCCGACCTCGCGTTGGCGCTGCGCGCCTGGCCGACCGAGCACGTCGCCAAGTGCCTCGTCAGCTACCACCCGGACGATCCGGCCGCCTTGCGCGCGGCCCAGATCGAACGGCTGCAGGCGCTGCAGCTCGCCTGCATCGGCACCGACCGCGAGCTGCTGGTGGAGGTGATCCCGCCGCGCGAGGCCGGGCAGGCGCCGGACACCCTTGCCCGTGCCCTCGAGCAGATCTACGCCGCCGACGTCCGGCCCGACTGGTGGAAGCTGCCGCCGCCCGAGAGCGCGCTCGAGTGGTCGCTGATCGACGCCGCGATCGAGCGCAGCGATCCGCATTGCCGCGGCGTCCTCCTTCTCGGCCTCGAGGCGAGCGAGACGGCGCTGGCGGCGAGCTTCGCCACCGCCGCGCCGCATGCCCGCTGCAAGGGCTTCGCCGTCGGCCGCTCGATCTTCGGCGAAGCGGCGGCGGCCTGGTTCGGCGGAACGATGGGCGACGACGCGGTCGTCGCCGACGTCGCCGCGCGCTACGCCCGGCTGGCGGCGCTCTGGCGCCAGGCGCGGGGCGGCTCCGGCGCCGCCACCGCTTCCCTTTCTCTCACCACGAAGGACACCGCATGAGCGCACTGCCGAAGATCGGCTTCATCGGCATCGGCATGATGGGCCACGGCATGGCGAAGAACCTGCTCGCCAAGGGCTACCCGCTGACCTTCAAGGTCAACCGCGACCGCTCTCGGCTCGACGATCTGATCGCCGCGGGCGCCCAGGAGGCGAAAAGCAATGCCGAGGTGGCGCGCGGCGCCGACATCGTCTTTCTCTGCGTCTCCAGCTCGCCGCAGATCGAGAGCATCGTCCACGGGCCCGAGGGGCTGCTCTCCAGCGCCCGCAACGGCCTGGTGGTGGTCGACACCTCGACCGCCGAGCCGTCGTCGACCGAGCGGCTGCGCGCCGACTTCGCCCGGCGCGGCACGCGCTACATCGACGCGCCGCTGGCACGCACGCCGAAGGAGGCCGAGGAGGGTCGCCTGAACACCATGGTCGGCGCCGAGCCCGCCGACTTCTTGAGCATCAAGCCGGTGCTGCAGGCGTTCTGCGAGAACGTCTTCCATGTCGGGCCCCCGGGCTCGGGCCACGTGCTCAAGCTGGTCAACAACATGCTGGCAATGTCGATGGCGGCCTCGATCTCGGAAGCCGTGGCGGTCGCCGCCAAGAGCGGCCTGGCGTTCGACAAGCTGTTCGAGGTGGTCTCGGCCGGCGGCGTCAACTCCGGCATCTTCCAGATGATGGTCGGCAAGATGCTGCAGGGCGACCTCGGTGGTCTGAAGTTCGCCATCGACAACGGCCGCAAGGACCTGCGCTACTACACCCACCTCGCCGAGTCGCTGCCGGTGCCGAGCTTCATGGGCGAGGCGGCGCACCAGAGCTTCGTCCAGGCCAGCAATCTCGGCCACGGCGACAAGTTCATCGCCTCGCTGTTCGAGGCCCAGGAGCAGACCGCCAAGGTCCGCATCGTTCCGCGGCCCTGAGACGCCGCTCCACCAGACGGCGCAGCAAACGAAGCGCCGCGTCACCCCAACGAACCGGAGACCGACATGAGCGAATCCCGTGACGACAAGGACCTTCCCCAGGGCACGCGCCGCAAGCTGCTCAAGGCTTCGGCGTTGACGCTCGCCGGCGCCGGGCTCTACGGCGTGGCGCCGTTCTACGGTCCCTGGAAGCACAACCGCGCCTGGGCGCAGAGCGCACAGAAGAAGCCCCTGGTGATCGGCTTGACGATGGACACGAGCGGCCAGTACGCCGCCTCCGGCGCCGACGAGCGCCTCGGGGCGATGATGGCGATCAAGGAGTTCAACGACAAGGGCGGCGTGCTCGGCCGGTCGATCGAGGCGATCCACATGGACACCGAGACCACGCCGGCCACCGGCACGCGCATCGCCGAGCGGATGATCACCCGCAACGAGGCCGCGTTCCTGGTCGGCGCGGTGCACTCCGGGGTGGCCAACGCGATCTCGCAGGTGGCGCAGAAGTACGGCTGCGTCTATCTCAACACCAACTCGAGCTCGCCCACCGAGGCCGGCAAGGACTGCCACCGGGTCAAGTTCGTCTGGGACGGCAACGGCAGCAACTTCTCGCACGCGATCGTCAAGAACGCGATGAAGGTGAGCGGCAAGAACTGGCTGCTCCTGACCAACGACTACGTCTGGGGCCATACCACCTCGAAGGCGACGCGGGCGATCATCGAAGCGAACGGCGGCAAGGTGGTCGACGAACTGCTGGTGCCGCAGAACACCCGCGACTTCGCTGCCTACCTGCTGAAGATCCAGCAGATCAAGCCGGACGTCGTTGCCACCGCGGTCGGCGGCGACGACATCAAGGCGCTGCGCCAGCAGGTGGTGCAGCTGAAGATGAACAAGAGTCCGGCCTGGATCAACAACCAGCAGGACTGGCCCGACATCTACGGCCTCGGGCCGGACGCGATCTTCGGCGTGTTCGGC
>DATCGH010000804.1:0-7067 GCA_036509055.1 Caldimonas sp. | reverse complement strand
TTCCACGCTCGCCAAGGACTTTCCTCGCGCTCGCCCGGCCCGCGAGACCGGGCAGGTCGCAGAGAAGTTCATGACGGCGTCTGCGGCCGGACCGAGAGCAGTCCGAAGCCGGCCTGAGCGCCTTCGCCCGGGCCGCACAATCGCGGCCCATGATCGAGCTCGCGTCGCGCCTGTTCGGGCCCTGGGTCCGGACGGTCGACCGCCCCACCCTCCGGACCGACGCCGTTGCCGGCCTTCTCGGCGCGCTTCTCGTCCTGCCGCAGGGCTTCGCCTTCGCCACCCTCGCCGGGATGCCGCCGGAGTACGGGCTGGCGACGGCGATCGTGCCCTGCGCGGTGGCGGCACTGTTCGGCTCGAGCCTGCACGTCGTGTCCGGGCCGACCAACATGATCTCGCTGGCGCTGTTTGCGACCCTGGCGCCGCTCGCAGCGGTCGGCTCGCCGGCCTACATCCAGCTCGCCCTTGGCGTCACCTTGCTGGTCGGGGTGATGCAGTGGCTGATCGGCGCGCTGCGGCTCGGCGGGCTGGCGAACTTCATCTCGCCGGCGGCGCTGCGCGGCTTCACCAGCGGCGCCGCCGCCCTGATCGTCCTGCACAGCCTGCCGAACCTGCTCGGCATCGCCAGCGGCGAGCACCGGCTCGCCGCGCTGCTCCTGGAGATGTTCGCCCACCTTCGGCAGCTCTCGATCCCGACCCTGGCGGTCGCTGCCTTCACGATCGCGGCGACGCTGGTCCTGCGTCGCACCTGGCCGAGCGCGCCGCAGATGCTGGTGGCGCTGGTGGCGGCCACGGCGCTGGCCACGGCCATCAACCGCTGGTGGCCCGGCGCAGGCAACCCCGGCGGCGGCATCGCCGTCCTCGGCAGCGTGCCTCCGGTCTGGCCGCACTTCCAGTGGCCGGCGTTCGATCCGGCCCGGCTGTCCGACCTGCTGGGCATCGCCTTCGCGCTGACGATCGTCACCCTGTCGCAATCGATCTCGATTGCCAAGGCGGTGGCCGAGCGGTCCGGGCAACGGATCGATGCCAACCGGGAGTTTCGCGGCCAGGGCCTGTCGAACGTCGTCGGTGCGTTCGCCTCGTCGTACGTGTCCTGCGGCTCGCTCAACCGCTCGATGCCGAACTACGAGGCCGGCGCACGCACGCCGCTCGCGGCGGTGTTCGCCTCCGTCTGGCTGCTCCTGCTGGTCGCTCTGATGGCACCGCTGCTCGGCCTGATCCCGCTGGCGGCCATCGCCGGCCTGCTGTTGTTGATCGCCTGGTCGTTGTTCGACCTGCCCGGCTGGCAGAGCCTGTGGCGCTTCAGCCGCCGCGACTTCTCGATCGCCGCCGCCACCTTCGTCGCCACCGTGACCATCCGACTCGAGATGGCGATCCTGCTCGGCACGATCCTGTCGCTCCTCACCTATCTGTACCGCACCTCGAAGCCCTCGCTCAAGGTGATGGGCTTCGACATCGACGCACCCGGCCGGCCGTTCATCGTCCGCGCCGAGGTCGCGGCGCCGCTCGGCGAGTGCCCGCAGTTGAAGCTGGTGCGGATGGAGGGCGAGGTCTACTTCGGCGCCGTCGCCCACGTCGAGGAGCAGCTCCACGACCTGCGCGCACCGCTGGCCGCGCCCAAGCACCTGCTGGTGATGTCGAAGAGCATGAACTTCATCGACCTGGCCGCCGCCGAGATGTGGAAGAAGGAGCTGCGCGCCCGTCGCACCGCCGGCGGCGACATCTACTTCCATCGACCGCGGGCGCCGGTGCTCGAGCTCTGGCAGCGGGTCGGCTTCCTCGGCGAGCTCGGCACCGACCATGTGTTTCCGGCGAAGCACGTCGCCATCGCGACCATCTTCGACCGCCTCGACCGCGGCATCTGCGCCCACTGCACGGTGCGCGTGTTCGAGGAATGCAAGCGGCTGCCGCCGCCGGTGGCGCCGATCGCCTGAAGCCTGGGCGACGCCGCCAGCGCGCCGCCGCCTCCTAGGCGACCGCCAGTGCCGCCTTCTTCCTGCCGGTCCGGGCCACCGGCTCCGAGAGCTGGGTCTCGCAGCCGGCCGCCAGCAGCCAGGGGTCGCGGTCCTCGCCGCCGAAGGTCTCGACCAGGAAGTCGATGAAGACGCGGGTGCGTGCCGGCACGTGCTTGCGCGTCGGCATGCCGGCGTAGATCGTGGTGCTGAGCAGGTGCCAGCACGGCAGCACCCGCTCGAGCGCGTTCTCGAGCAGGGCTTCCTCGGCGACGAACGACGGCAGACCGGTGATGCCCATGCCCGCCAGCGCCGCCGCATACAGCGTGTCGGTGTGGACCGTGCTGAGCCCGGCGCGCGGCCGGTCGATCGAGAACGACTCGGCCGGCGCGCCGGTGGGCTTACTGCGGGTCTGGAAGGTGAGCTCGCGCATGAAGCTCGGCACCATCGCCTCGTGGTGGACCAGGTCGCGCGGATGCTGCGGCCGGCCGCGCTGGTCGAGGTATTCCGGCGCGGCGCAGGTGATGACCTCCGAGCGGGCCAGGCGGCGGGCGACGAAGCCGCCCTCGAGCGGTCGCCTGCCCTCGGTGAGGATGGTGACGTCAAAGTTCTCGTCGACCGTCTCGACCGGCCCGGGCACCGAGAGCTCGAGCGAGACCCGGGGATAGCGCGCCCGGAACACCTTCAGATGCTTGGCGAGCTGGTGCACCGCGAACGCCGGCGGGCAGAGCACGCGCAACTGGCCGCGCGGCTCGGCGCTCGAGGCAGAGGCCAGGGCCTCGGCCTCCTCCACCTCGGTAAGAACATGGCGCACCCGCTCGAGATAGGCCTCGCCGGTGTCGGTGAGCGACAGCCGACGGGTGGTGCGATTCAGCAGGCGAACGCCGAGGTGCTCCTCGAGGTCCGCGACCAGCCGGGTGACGACCGCGGGCGAGAGGTTGAGCTCGCGCGCCGCGCCGGCGAAGCTGCCCTCCTCGATCACCCGGGAGAAGACGCGCATCGAGCTCAGTCGGTCCATTGCAAGTCCTCATTGTTTCTGTTTTGGCAATTCGCAATTGAATCACGTCCTGTTTATTGTTGCTTGAGCAATGCCTACAGTCCATCTCATCGATGAGCCAGGCACCCGCCAGCGACTCACCGAGGTGGACAAGACGGGACCCCAACAAACCCGCCCTGCCCGGAACGTCACTTGATTCGATCGAAGGAAATTCACCATGAACGCCAAGATCCTCTATGCCGCCACCGTGGCCCTCGCCCTGGCCAGCTCGCTGGCCGCCGCCCAGGAAAGCCAGCCGCTGACCCGCGCCGAAGTCAACAAGGCCTGGGCCCAGGCCGCGGCCGACGGCACGCTGCGCAAGAACGACTACGACTACGACGTCAACGACTTCAAGGGCCCGTCGAGCGTCAGCCGCGCCCAGGTCATCGCCGAGATGAAGGTGCCGCGCGATCCGGCGCTGATCGGCCCGCTGCGTAACCGCACCTACAACCCGGGCGGCATGGAGAACCTGCGCGTCTCGACGCTGCCCCGGGAGCAGGTCAAGGCCGAGGTCATCACCGCGCGCCGCGACGGGACGCTGCGCCGCACCGACTACGACGACGAAGTCATCTACGCCGTCCGCCGCGTTCCGGGCCGCACGCCGGCCCCGGTCCTGGCCGGGACGACCAGCGCCGGCTCGGGAAGCTGAGCCGCAGCGCTTCGGAAAGAGCCGCCTTCGGGCGGCTTTTTTCCTGGCCGCCGCGGACAAACGACGAGCGGCAAACGCGACAGGCGCCACGCCGGACCGAGGCTTCGCCACGGCGTGCCGAGCGACAATCGGCGCATGCATTCGGCCACTTCCAACATCGTCGTCGGCGACACCGGCACCATCAAGGGCCGCGGCGTCTTCGCCACCCGGCCGCACGCCGAGGGCGAGGTCGTCGAGGCCTGCCCGGTGATCCTGTTCAACGCCACCTTCGCCGAGATTCCGATCGAGGTGCGCCGGATCCTGTTCAACTGGGGCGTGCTGGCCAACACCGCCAGCAACCATTGCCTGGCGCTCGGCTATGGCAGCCTCTACAACCACGGCAATCCGGCCAACATGCGCTACGAGGGCGACGCCGAGGCGAAGCTGCTGCGCTTCGTGGCGATCCGGGCGATCGCTGCGGGCGAGGAGCTGACCGTGAACTACAGCGCCGAAGGCGGCGGCCACGAGTCGGCCGAGAACGACTGGTTCGCGCGCATGGGCGAGACGCCTCACCCCGACTGGTAAAGAACACCTTGCTCACCCCGGCGCTTCTGTCTTCGCCGCTGCGCTCGGCGATCACCGCGTCGACGCGAACGCCCGAGCCGGAGCTCCTGCCGACGCTGCTCGAGCAGGCCCGCCTTTCGGCAGCCGAAGATCGCGCCGCGCACGAGCTCGCCCTGCGCGTCGCCCGCGGCGTGCGCGAGCGGACGCGCGACTCCGGCCGCGCCGGCCTGGTGCAGGGCCTCCTGCAGGAGTTCGCCCTCAGCTCGAGCGAGGGCGTGGCGCTGATGTGCCTGGCCGAAGCGCTGCTGCGCATTCCCGACGCCGCCACCCGCGACGCGCTGATCCGCGACAAGATCTCGAGCGGCGACTGGCGCTCGCACCTCGGCCAGAGCCCGTCGCTGTTCGTCAACGCCGCCACCTGGGGCCTGCTGCTCACCGGACGGCTGGTGGCGACGCACAGCGACGTCGGCCTCGGAGCGGCCCTCCGGCGGGTCGTCGGCCGCGGCGGCGAGCCGTTGATCCGCCGCGGCGTCGACATGGCGATGCGCCTGATGGGCGAACAGTTCGTCACCGGCGAGACGATCGAGCAGGCGATCGCCAATGCCCGGCCGCGCGAGGCCGAGGGCTTCCGCTACTCGTACGACATGCTCGGCGAAGCGGCGATGACCGCGCGCGATGCCGAGGACTATCTTGCCGCCTACGAAGGCGCGATCCAGGCGATTGGCCGGGCCTCGGCCGGCCGCGGCATCGTCGACGGGCCGGGCATCTCGATCAAGCTCTCGGCCCTGCATCCACGCTACTGCCGGGCCCAGGTCGAGCGGGTGATGGCCGAGCTCTACCCGCGCCTCTTGCAGCTCGCCGAGCTCGCCTGCCGCTACGACATCGCCTTCAACATCGATGCCGAGGAAGCGGATCGCCTCGAGCTGTCGCTCGATCTCCTGGAGCGGCTCTGCTTCGAGCCGGCGCTGGCCGGCTGGAACGGCATTGGCTTCGTCATCCAGGCCTACCAGAAGCGCTGCCCGGCGGTGGTCGACTGGCTCGTCGACCTCGCCCGGCGCAGCAGCCGCCGGCTGATGGTCCGGCTGGTGAAGGGCGCCTACTGGGACGGCGAGATCAAGCGCGCCCAGCTCGACGGCCAGGCCGGCTATCCGGTCTACACCAGGAAGGCCTACACCGACGTCGCCTACCTCGCCTGCGCGAAGAAGCTGCTCGCGGCGCCGGCCGAGATCTATTCGCAGTTCGCGACCCACAACGCGCACACCCTGGCGGCCGTCTACGCGCTGGCCGGCCCCGACTACGAGGACGGGCAGTACGAGTTCCAGTGCCTGCACGGCATGGGCGAGCCGCTCTACGAGCAGGTGGTCGGGCCGGCCAGCGAAGGCAAGCTCGGCCGGCCGTGCCGGATCTATGCCCCCGTCGGCACCCACGACACCCTGCTCGCCTACCTCGTGCGCCGGTTGCTCGAGAACGGCGCCAACACCTCGTTCGTCAACCGCATCGCCAGCGACGCCGTGCCGCTCGAGGAGCTGGTGCAGAACCCGGTGGAGACGGTCGAGGCGCTCGCCGCCAGCGAAGGCGCGGTCGGCCTGCCGCATCCGGCGATCGTCCTGCCGCGCGCGCTGTTCGGCGCCCTGCGGATGAATTCGCTCGGCCTCGATCTCGCCGGCGAGACCGAGCTGCGGGCGCTCGCCGCCGCCTTCTCCGAACACGCCGCGGCGCCCTGGGCGGCCGAGCCGCTGCTCGGCGTCGACGCCGTCGGCGACGAATCCCATCCGGTGCTCAATCCGGCCGATCGTCGCGACGTCGTCGGCCATTGCCGCGACGCCACCGCGGACGACGTGCAGGCCGCACTGGCCGCGGCCAGCGCCGCCGCGGCCGACTGGGCAGCGACTCCGCCCGAGACGCGCGCCGCGATGCTCGAAGGCGGCGCCGACCGGCTCGAGGCCGACATGCCGAGGCTGGTGACGCTGCTCGTGCGCGAAGCCGGCAAGACCGCGGCCAACGCCGTCTCCGAGGTCCGGGAGGCGGTCGATTTCCTGCGCTACTACGCGCAGCAGGTGCGGCGCGATTTCGACAACGCCAGCCACCGCCCGCTCGGGCCGGTGGTCTGCATCAGCCCGTGGAACTTCCCGCTCGCGATCTTCACCGGCCAGGTCGCGGCGGCGCTGGCCGCGGGCAACCCGGTGCTCGCCAAGCCGGCGGAGCAGACGCCGCTGGTCGCCGCCGAGGCGGTGCGCACGCTGCGCGCCGCCGGCGTGCCGCCCGCCGTGCTGCAGCTCCTGCCGGGACGCGGCGAGAGCGTCGGCGCGGCGCTGGTCGGCGACCCGCGGGTCGAGGGCGTGCTTTTCACCGGCTCGACCGAGGTCGCCCGGCTGCTGCAGCAAAGCCTCGCCGGCCGGCTGGGCGCGCACGGCCGGCCGGTGCCGCTGGTCGCCGAGACCGGCGGCCAGAACGCGATGGTGGTGGACTCCTCGGCGCTGGCCGAACAGGTGGTGGCCGACGTCGTCAGCTCCGCCTTCGACAGCGCCGGTCAGCGCTGCTCCGCCCTGCGCGTGCTCTGCGTCCAGCGCGACCTCGCCCCGCGCCTGGTGACGATGCTCGAGGGCGCATTGCGCGAGCTCTCGATCGGCGACACCCGCGCCCTGGCGGTCGACGTCGGCCCGGTGATCGACGAGGAAGCGCGCGCCGGCATCGAGCGTCACATCGAGGCGATGCACGCCGGCGGCCGGCGCGTGGTGCAGCACGCCGGCCGACGCGAGGCCACGGCCCAGGGCAGCTTCGTGCTGCCGACGATGATCGAGATCGCGCGCCTCGCCGAGCTCGAGCGCGAGGTCTTCGGCCCGGTGCTGCACGTGCTGCGCTACGACCGCGAGGACCTGGCGGCCCTGCT
>DATCGH010000803.1:0-2963 GCA_036509055.1 Caldimonas sp. | reverse complement strand
AGCTCGAGCTGCCGGTTGACGAGGCGGCGGCTGATCATCGGGTCGTGCACCTCGCCTTCCTCGAGCACGTCGCCGCCGGGGCGCTCCGACATCGCCTTGACGTCGCCGCCGACGCTGAAGATCGGGCCAGCGCCGGTCAGCAGCACGGCGCTGACCGCCATGTCGTCGGCGAGGTCGTCCCAGATCGTCCGCAGCTCGCGGATCAGGCGCTGGTTGATCGCGTTGCGCGCCTCGGGACGGTTGAGGGTGACGGTCGCGACCTTGTCGGCGACCTCGATCTTCAGGTCTTTGTAGTTGGCGTAGCGGGACATGGTTGAGCCTTTCGAAGGATGGGAGACGGATCGACCGATGACTCGGTCGATGACTAGTCGGTGCGGATGTTGTTGTCGCGGATCACCGGCGTCCAGCGCGCGACTTCATCGGCCACCATCTGGCTGAGCTTCTGCGGCGTCGTCGTCTTGGCGACCACGCCGAACGTGGTGAAGCGCTGCTGGATTTCCGGGAGCTGCACCGCGGCGCTGATCGCGGCGTTGAGCTTGGCCACCAGGTCGGCGGGCATGCCGGCCGGGCCGATGATCGCGAACCAGCTCTCGGCCGCGTAGCCCGGCAGCACCGAGCCGATGGTCGGCGTTCCGGGGGCGAGCGGCGAGGGCTCGGGCGAGGTGACGGCGAGCAGCTTGAGGCGCTTTTGGCTGATGAACTCGTTCATCGCCCCCGACGGCGTGGTGATGAGGAGCTGCACCTCGCCGGCCACGGCCGCCGTGGTCGTCGGCGCCTGGCCCTTGTAGGGCACGTGGGTCATCTTGATGCCGGCGCGGTTGGCGAACAGCTCGGTCGCGAGCTGGCCGAACGAGCCGACGCCGGCCGAGGCGTAGGCCACCGGGTTGGCCTTGGCGTAGTCGATGAAGCCCTTGATGTCGTTGGCGGGCACCGAGGCCGGCACCACCGCCACCATCGCCGCCGAGGAGACCAGGGCGATCGGCGTGAAGTCCTTGACGCCGTCGTAGTTGGCGTCCTTCACCACCGACGGCGTCACCGCGAGGTTGCCGTTGTTGACGAAGAACAGGGTGTAGCCGTCGGGCTTGGCGCGGATCACCTCGCGTGCCGCGATCACGCCCGAGGCGCCGGCCTTGTTCTCGATGATGACCGGCTGGCCGAGCGCCTTCTGCAGCGGCTCCTGCAGCACCCGGGCCATGTTGTCGGTCGAGCCGCCGGCGGCGTAGGGAATCAGCAGGCGGATCGGATGGTCGGGAAAGGCCTGGGCCTGCACCGCCAGGGGGGTGAAGGCCGTGAAGGCGGCAGCGGCGAGCAGGGCGCGGCGAACGGTGAAGCGCATGGTCTCTTGTCTCCTGGTGGTCATCACTGGAGCAGGTGGCGTGCGATCACCACCCGCTGGATCTGGTTCGTGCCTTCGAAGATCTGCGCCAGCTTGGCATCGCGCATCATCCGCTCGACCGGGTAGTCCTTGGTGTAGCCGTAGCCGCCGAAGATCTGCACCGCGTCAGTGGTCGCCTTCATCGCCATGTCGCTGGCGACGCACTTGGCCATGCTCGCCAGGACGTTGAGCCGGTCCCAGTCGCCGGCGTCGCCGGCGCGGGCGCATTCGTACACCAGCGCGCGCGAGGCCTCGATGCCCATCGCCATGTCGGCGAGCATGAACTGCACGCCCTGGAAATCGGCGATCGGCTGCTTGAACTGCTTCCGCTCCTTGGCGTAGGTGACCGAAGCGTCGAGCGCGCCTTGGGCCAGGCCGACGCACTGCGCGCCGATCGTCGGCCGGTTGAGGTCGAGGGCGCGCAGCGAGGCCCGAAAGCCCTTGCCTTCCTCGCCGACCAGGTTCTCGATCGGCACGCGCACGTTGTCGAGGAAGATTGGCGTGTTCGGAGCGCCGCGCCAGCCCATCTTGCGCTCATGGCGACCGAAGGTGATGCCCTTCATCTTCTTCGGCTCGAGGACGAAGGCGCTGATGCCGGAGGCGCCACGGTCGCCGGCGGTGCGTGCCATCAGGACGATGTACTCGGCCTCGACGCCATAGCTGCACCATTGCTTTCTGCCGTTGATGACGTAGGAGTCGCCGTCCTTCACCGCCCGGGTCTGCATCGCGCTGACGTCGGAGCCGGCCTGCGGCTCGGAGATGGCGATCGCCGTGACCACGCCGCCGGCGGCGATCTTCGGCAGGAAGCGCTGCCGCTGCTCCTCGGTGCCGAAGTGCAGGAGCGGCATGATGAACATCGTGTTCAGCCCGGCGATCGAGCCGCACGCCGGCGAATGGCGCGAGATCTCCTCGCGGGCGATGCACATCAGGGTCAGGTTGCCTTCGGGACCGCCGTACTTCTCGGGTACCCAGAGCTGCATCAGGCCCATGTCGCCGTAGACCTTGAGCAGCTCGGTCGGGAAGCGGTCGGTCTCGTCGATCTCGGCGGCGATCGGGGCGACGTGACGCTCGGCCATGCGCCGGACGCTGTCGCGGAAGGCGAGTTGCTCTTCGGTGAAGTTCATCGAGGGTTCCGGGAAGAGGGTGGCTGCGAATTTGGCACCGCTGTTCAATGGTGCTACCATTCCATTATTGAAGCGGAATCGGGATCGCGTCAAGCCCGACCGACTCGCGGGGGCAATGCGGCACAGTACGCGCATCTCCCGCAGCTCCGGATCTCCACATGCAGTACCGCAACCTCGGAAAGAGTCCCCTCAAGGTCTCGGCGCTCTGCCTCGGGACCATGATGTTCGCCGACCAGACCGACCTCGCCGAGGCGCGGCGCATGACCGAGCACGCGCGCGAGGCCGGCGTCAACTTCATCGACACCGCCGACGTGTACACCCGCGGCGCCTCGGAGGCCATGGTCGGCGAGCTGATCGCGGACGCGCGCGACGACTGGATCCTCGCGACCAAGGTCGGCAACAAGATGTCCGACCGGCCGAACGAAGTCGGCTACGCGCGGGCCTGGGTCCTGCGCGAGTGCGAG
>DATCGH010000802.1:0-5754 GCA_036509055.1 Caldimonas sp. | reverse complement strand
AACGAAGATCCGGGTCGCCGTCGACCTCGACGGCACCGGCACGGCCAAGCTCGCCACCGGCATCGGTTTCTTCGACCACATGCTGGACCAGATCGCGCGCCACGGCCTCATCGACCTGGTGGTGGAGGCCAAGGGCGACCTGCACATCGACGGCCACCACACCGTCGAGGACGTCGGCATCACCCTCGGCCAGGCGGTCGGCCAGGCGGTCGGCGACAAGCGCGGCCTGGTCCGCTACGGCCACGCCTACGTGCCGCTGGACGAGGCGCTGTCGCGCGTCGTGATCGATTTCTCCGGCCGGCCCGGGCTGCACATGCGCGTCGATTTCAAGAGCGGCATGATCGGCGGCTTCGACAGCCAGCTCGCGCACGAATTCTTCCAGGGCTTCTGCGACCACGCCTTCGCCACGCTGCACATCGACAACCTGCGCGGCGAGAACGCGCATCACCAGTGCGAGACGGTGTTCAAGGCGTTCGCCCGGGCGCTGCGTGCGGCGGTGACGATCGATCCGCGCAGCGCCGGCACCGTGCCGTCGAGCAAGGGCTCGCTTTGACCCTCAGACCGAGGCGGCCAGACGCGCCTTGGGTCGACCGTAGGTAAGGCGGCTCCAGAGCGCCTCCAGCGGGCCGCGATCGTGTCGGGAAAGCCACCAGATGCTCCAGGGCACCTGGATCAGGAAGAAGATCGCCAGCGAGAGAGCAATCCCTGCGGCCGGCCCGACCTTGCCCCAGAGACCGAATCCCCAGCCATAGAAAAGCGCGGTGCAGATGGCGGTCTGCATCAGGTAGTTGGTGAGCGGCATGCGGCCTGCGGTCGCGATCGGTGCGAAGCGCCTTGCCCAGGCCGGATGCTGTGCCAGGCGGACGATGGTGAGCACGTAGAAGATCATCATCCCCAGCCGGCTCAGCCAGTAGGCGACGCCGCCCAGGAGCTTGATCGGCGAAGGCCCCGGCGCCCGGTTGAATTCGAAGATGAGCGTGAAAGTGGCGCCGCAGGCGAGGCCGACGACCAGCGCCCACACGTGCACCTTGCGCAGTTGCGGCATCAGCTCGGGAATCCGATCCGGCCAGCGGTGGCGGCCGGCGAGCAGGCCGAGCAGCATGGTCAGGGCCATCTGCACGTAGAAGCCGAAGAAACCCCACGCCGCCAGCCCGTCGCTGTAGAAAAACGCGAGCTCCCGGGCGTGAAGCACGGCCGCCTGGAAGAAGGTGCCGTGGCCGAAGGTCGCGTTGTCGGCCGCTTCGAACCCCTTCGCGATCGCGACCCGGGCCGCGACCAGGTCGGGTGACATCACGAGCAGGCGCAGCACGCCGGAGATCACCGGGTAGAGCAGGCACAGGCCCATGAGCGCGACCAGCGTCCGGTCGCTGGCGTGGCGCAGGCCGAAAAGCAGCACGATGCCGAGGACCGCATAGACGTGCAGGACGTCGCCGCCCCAGAACACGGCGGCATGCACGACGCCGAGCACGCCGAGGACGAGGAGGCGGCGCAGGTAGATCTGGGTCGCATGCTCCGGATCCGACCGCTGCATGCGGGCGAACTGCAGCGTGAAGCCGATCCCGAACAGCATGCTGAACATGCTGTTGAACTTTCCCGAGAAGAGCATGCCGCGCAGGCCTTCGGCGATCCGGTCGACCTGGCCGGGCCAGAGGTGCGAGCCATCGGCCTCGGCGAACATGGAGCCGCTGAAGCCGGGCATGTTCATGATGAGGATGCCCATCAGCGCGAAGCCGCGCACCATGTCCAGCACCGGGTTGCGCTCGCTGGCCGGCACGGAAGTCGGTGTCGATGCAGCCATCGGCGGAGCCCTCGCGCAACACTCGTGGGGCAGGATAGCACCGCCGCCGGCTGCAAGGCCCCCGGTGCCGCCGACGCGAAGGCAATCTGGCATCCTTGCGGTCCTGATGACGCTGCCGCGGGGCGGCCAGCCCGAAACTCCAACAGATGATTCGAACCGTCGCCGTCGTCGACTACGGAATGGGCAACCTGCGCTCGGTCTCGCAGGCGGTGGCGCACGTCGCCCGCGAGGCCGACGACTTCCGGGTGATCGTCACCGGCAACCCGGAGGAGGTGTTCGCCGCCGAGCGGGTGGTCCTTCCCGGCCAGGGGGCCATGCCCGATTGCATGCGCGAGCTGCGCGACTCCGGCCTCGAGGCCGCCGTCCTCGACGCCGCTGCCAACAAGCCGCTGATGGGCGTATGCATCGGCATGCAGATGCTGCTCGAGCGGAGCGAAGAGGGCGCCGGGACTGGCACGCCCGGGCTCGGCCTGATCGGCGGCGAGGTGGTGCGCTTTCGCCTCGAGGGCCAGCGCCAGCCCGACGGCAGCCGCTTCAAGGTGCCGCAGATGGGCTGGAACGAGGTGATCCAGGCCCGGCCGCACCCGATCTGGGCGGGTGTGCCCGATTCCAGCCACTTCTACTTCGTGCACAGCTTCCACGCCCGGCCGTCCGACCCGCGCCACAGCGTCGGCGAAACAGATTACGGGGGCCGCTTTACCTCGGCGCTGGCGCGCGATAATATTTTCGCGACGCAGTTCCATCCCGAGAAAAGCGCCGCACTCGGCTTGGCCTTGTACCGCAACTTCCTGAACTGGAATCCTTGACGCCGCATCCGGACCGCGCCGCGCACCTCGCCGCAGCCGCTCCCCTCCGTCACGCTCACCCCTGTTCGATGCGGCCATGCTGCTGATTCCTGCGATCGACCTGAAGGACGGACGTTGCGTTCGCCTGAAGCAGGGCGACATGAACGACTCCACCGTCTTCAGCGAGAACCCGGCGGCGATGGCGCGGCGCTGGGTCGAGGCCGGAGCCCGGCGGCTGCACCTGGTCGACCTCAACGGCGCCTTCGCCGGCCGGCCGGTGAACGAGAGCGCCGTCAAGGCGATCCTGGCCGAGGTCGGCGATGAGATCCCGGTGCAGCTCGGCGGCGGCATCCGCGACCTCGACACGATCGAGCGCTACCTCGACGACGGCCTCAGCTTCATCATCATCGGCACGGCCGCGGTCAAGAATCCGGGCTTCATGCGCGACGCCTGCAGCGCCTTCGGCGGCCACATCATCGTCGGCCTCGATGCGAAGGACGGCAAGGTCGCCACCGACGGCTGGAGCAAGCTCACCGGCCACGAGGTCGCCGACCTGGCGAAGAAGTTCGAGGACTACGGCGTCGAGGGGATCATCTACACCGACATCGGCCGCGACGGCATGCTCACCGGCGTCAACATCGAGGCGACGGTGAAGCTCGCCCAGCAGCTGACGATGCCGGTGTTCGCCTCGGGCGGACTGTCGTCGATGGGCGACATCGAGCGCCTCTGCGCGGTGCAGGACGTGGGCATCGAGGGCGTGATCTGCGGCCGCGCGATCTACAGCGGCGACCTCGATTTCGCCCTGGCGCAGGCCCGCGCCGACGAGCTGCGCGTATGAAGCCCCCACGCTCCCTTCGGTCGCTGCCCCCGTGGCTCGGAACGAGCCACTTCGTGGCCCGTGGGGCGCGGCCGGCCGTGGGAGCGGCCCGGCGCCCGGCCGGCCTGACGCCGGGCTGACGTTGCTCGCCAAGCGCATCATTCCCTGCCTCGACGTTACCGCCGGACGGGTCGTCAAGGGCATCAACTTTGTCGAGCTGCGCGACGCCGGCGATCCGGTCGAGATCGCCGCCCGCTACAACGAGCAGGGCGCCGACGAGCTGACCTTCCTCGACATCACCGCCACCAGCGACGGCCGCGACCTGATCCTGCACATCATCGAGGCGGTCGCGTCGCAGGTGTTCATTCCGCTCACCGTCGGCGGCGGCGTGCGCACGGTGGCCGACGTGCGCCGGCTCCTCAACGCCGGCGCCGACAAGGTCAGCTTCAACTCGGCCGCGGTGGCCGAGCCGCAGCTGATCACCGACGCCTCGGCGAAGTACGGGGCGCAGTGCATCGTCGTCGCGATCGACGCCAAGCGGCGGAGCGGCGAGGTCGCCGGCTGGGACGTCTACACCCATGGCGGCCGGCGCAACACCGGCCTCGACGCGGTCGACTGGGCCCGGCGCATGGCGGCGGCGGGCGCCGGCGAGATCCTGCTCACCAGCATGGACCGGGACGGCACGCGCAACGGCTTCGACCTCGAGCTCACCCGGGCGGTCGCCGACGCGGTGCCGGTGCCGGTGATCGCCTCCGGCGGCGTCGGCGCGCTGCAGCACCTCTCCGACGGCATCCGGATCGGCGGCGCCGACGCGGTGCTTGCCGCGAGCATCTTCCACTACGGCGAGTTCTCGGTCCGCGACGCCAAGGCACAGCTCGCGCGCGACGGCATCCCGGTGCGCTGGTGAGGCGGGCCGCGTCGCCGCCGTCCGGCCCGCCGCGCGAGGTGCGGATCATCGGCGGCCTGTGGAAGCGGAGCAAATTGCCGGTCGTCGACCGGCCGGGACTGAGGCCGACGCCGGATCGCGTTCGCGAGACCTTGTTCAACTGGCTCGGCCAGACGCTCGACGGCTGGCGCTGCCTCGACGCTTTCGCCGGCAGCGGCGCCCTCGGCTTCGAGGCGGCGTCGCGCGGCGCCGCCGAGGTGGTGCTGCTGGAGCGCGACCCGGCCCTGGTGGCGCAGCTCTCGGCGAGCAAGGCGCGCCTGGGCGCCGAGGCGGTCCAGATCGAGCGCGGCGACGCCCTGCAGTGGATGGGCCGGGCGCCGCCGGATGCCTTCGAGCTGGTGCTGCTCGACCCACCGTTCGACGCGCCACTCGCCCTGCCGGCCATGGCGGCGGCGGCCCGGATCGTCGTTCCCGGCGGCTTCGTCTATGTCGAGGCGCCGACGGCGATCGAGCCGGCGCCGGTGGCGGCGGCAGGGCTCGAGCCCTGGCGGGCGTCGCGCGCCGGAAAAGTCCACTTTCACCTGTTTCGCCGGTCGGCGTCCGGCTGAGCGGCGCGGCTACACTGCGCGCGAATCGGCGGCCCAGGGAGGCGAGCGTGACTTCAGTGACCCGACTGACTGCCGTGTACCCCGGCACCTTCGATCCCATGACCCTCGGCCACGAGGACCTGATGCGCCGGGCCAGCCGGCTGTTCGAGCGGCTGATCGTCGCCGTCGCCGCCGGGCATCACAAGCGGACCATGTTCACGATCGCCGAGCGGATGGAGATCGCCTCCGCGCTGTCGAGCAAGTACCCCAACGTGGAGGTGATGGCGTTTCGCGGCCTGCTGCGCGATTTCGTGGTCGAGCAGGGCGGAAAGGTCGTGGTGCGGGGGCTGCGCGCGGTCAGCGACTTCGAGTACGAGTTCCAGATGGCCGGCATGAACCGGCAGCTTATGCCCGATGTAGAGACCGTGTTCATGACGCCGAGCGACCAGTTCCAGTTCGTTTCCGGGACTTTCGTCCGAGAGATTGCCACCCTTTCCGGCGATGTTTCCAAATTCGTGTCACCCTTGGTGCTCGAGCGCCTGCAGCAGCGGGTGAAGCGAACCGAGGTCTGAACCGCGATGTCCCTGGTCATCACCGACGAGTGCATCAACTGTGACGTGTGCGAGCCCGAGTGCCCCAACCAGGCGATCTCGATGGGCCCGGCGATCTACGTCATCGATCCGAAGCGCTGCACCGAATGTGTCGGCCACTTCGATGAGCCGCAGTGCGTGCAGGTCTGCCCCGTCGACTGCATTCCGAAGGACCCCGAGCACGTCGAGGCGACCGAGAGCCTCTGGCTGAAGTACCGGCGGCTGCAGGCCGAGGCGGCACTCACGCCCGCGGGCCCGGCCTAGGCGGTCCGCCTCTGTCCTAGGTCTTTG
>DATCGH010000801.1:0-5674 GCA_036509055.1 Caldimonas sp. | reverse complement strand
CGGCGCTTCCTTCGTGATCTGCACGTCGTGGACATGGCTCTCGCGCATGCCCGAGGAAGTGATCTCGACGAACTCGGCCTTCTGGTGCATCTCGGCGATGCTGGCGCAGCCGCAGTAGTGCATCGAGGCCCTGAGGCCGCCGCCCATCTGGAAGATGATGCCGACGACCGAGCCCTTGTACGGCACCTGGCCCTCGATGCCCTCCGGCACCAGCTTGGCGCCGCCGACGTTGCCGGACGCGCTCGCCTCGCCCTCCTGGAAGTAGCGATCGGCCGAGCCCTGCTGCATCGCGCCGATCGAGCCCATGCCGCGGTAGCTCTTGTAGGTGCGGCCCTGGTAGAGGATGACCTCGCCCGGCGCCTCCTCGGTGCCGGCGAAGGCGCCACCCATCATCACCGCGTCGGCGCCGGCGGCGATCGCCTTGGCGAGGTCGCCGGAGAAGCGCACGCCGCCGTCGGCGATCAACGGCACGCCGCTGCCGGCGATCGCCTTGGCGACCGCGTCGATCGCCATGACCTGCGGCACGCCGACGCCGGTGACGATGCGGGTGGTGCAGATCGAGCCCGGGCCGATGCCGATCTTGACCGCGTCGGCGCCGGCCTCGACCAGCGCCTTGGCGGCCGCACCGGTGGCGATGTTGCCGCCGATGACGTCGACGCCCGGGAAGTTGCGCTTGACCCAGCGGACCCGCTCGACCACGCCCTGGCTGTGCCCGTGGGCGGTGTCGACGACGAGCGCATCGACGCCGGCCTGCACCAGCAGCTCGGCGCGCTCCTCGGTGCCCTCGCCGACGCCGACCGCCGCGCCGACGCGAAGCTTCCCGTGGGCGTCGCGGGCGGCGCTGGGGAAGCTGGTCTGCTTGAAGATGTCCTTGACGGTCATCAGGCCGCGCAGCTCGAAGGCATCGTTGACGACGATCACGCGCTCGAGCTTTTCCTTGTGCATCAGCGCCTTGCCGTCGGCCAGCGACGCGCCTTCGCGGACCGTGACGAGGCGCTCGCGCGGCGTCATGATCTCGCGCACCGGCGCGTCGAGCCGCGTTTCGAAACGAAGGTCACGATTGGTGACGATGCCGACGACGGTCTTGCCCTGCACCACCGGAAAGCCGGAGACGCCGCGCGCCTTGGAGAGCTCGATCACCTCGCGCACCGACATCTCGGGCGAGACGGTGAAGGGGTCGCGCAGCACGCCCGACTCGTAGCGCTTGACCTTGGCGACCTCCGCGGCCTGCTGCTTGGGCGTCAGGTTCTTGTGGACGATGCCGATGCCGCCTTCCTGGGCGAGCGCGATCGCCAGGCGGGCCTCGGTGACGGTGTCCATCGCCGCCGAGACCAGCGGCAGATTGAGGCGGATGTTTCGGGAGAGGGAGGTAGAGAGATCGGTGTCGCGCGGCAGGACGCTCGAAAACGCGGGAACCAGCAGCACGTCGTCGAAGGTCAGCGCTTTGCCCAGAAGGCGCATCAGAAAGTCTCCAGACGCAAAAGCGAATTATACGGATGCAGTCGGAAAGTTCCGGTTTGAGCGGGCGGCACGGGGCTGGAATGGGCTACCCGGCCGGTAAACTCGGCAGTACTTGCAACGATCCGCCCCTGCCCCATGGTGAGAGACAGCGTCTTCCGCACGGTGATGACCGCAGCCGCGGCCGTTCTCGTGCTCGTTTCCTTGCCGGCCGAAGCGCAGTGGAAGTGGAAGGACAAGACCGGTCGGATCCAGTACAGCGACCTGCCACCGCCGGCGGGCACCCCTGACGACGACATCCTTTCCCGACCGGCGGCGCCGCGCCGCTCCGGCAACGTCGCCGCGGCCTCGGCGGCGGCGTCGGGCGCCTCCGCGCCGACGGTAATCGCCGGCACATCGCCACCGAAGGCCGCCGACCAGGAGTTCGAGGCCAAGCGCAAGAAAGCCGAGAGCGAAGTCGTCGCCAAGAACAAGGCCGAGGAGGATCGCGTCGCCTCGGCCAAGGCCGACAACTGCGGCCGCGCCCGGGCGCAGTTGCGCACCCTCGACAGCGGCGTCCGGGTCACGCGCACCAACGACAAGGGCGAGATGGAATACCTCGACGACAAGCAGCGTGCCGCCGAGACCAAGCACGCCAAGGACGCGATCGCCGCCGACTGCCCGAGGTAGCCGCGGCCTGCGCTTCACGTTCTATTTCCGGCGCTGGGCGCGACGCCGCCGCGCCTCCTTCGGATCCATCAGCAGCGCCCGGTAGATCTCGACCCGGTCGCCCTCGGCGAGCGGCGCATCGAGCGCCACGGTCCGGCCCCAGATGCCGACCGCCTGGATCGAGATGTCGATCGCACCCTCTCCCGTCATCGCGCCGCTGGCACGGATCGCGTCGAGCACGTTCGCGCCTGCCCGGAGCTCGAGGTCGACCTCACGGGCCTCGCCCGGCCGCGCCGACCAGGCGACGGCGACATGCAGCATCCGGGCGGCGCTAGCGCGGTCCATGGACCTGCTCGGCGCGACGGACGAAGGAATCGACGAAGGTGCCGGCGATCTTGTCGAACACCGGGCTGATTGCGGCATCGAGCAGGCCATTGGCGAAGCCGTAGCTCAGCTCGAACTCGATCTTGCAGGCGTCGGCCGTGCCCGGATGGGCGGCAGCACCGGGCACCGGCAGCGGCACGAACCGCCACAGGCCTTCGAGCTGCGAGAACGGACCGTCGACGAGGGAGACCTGCACGGATCGGTCGGGAACCTGGACGTTGCGGGTGGTGAAGGCGTGGTGCAGGCCCGAATAGGCGAGATGGAGTCGGGCGGTCAGTCCATCGGCGTTGCGTTCGAGGATCTCGGCGCGCTCGCACCACGGCAGGAACTTCGGATAGGACTCGACATCGACCACCAGCTCGTAGATCTCAGGCGCCGAGTACCAGAGGAGCACCGACTTCTTGACGTGCTTCATAGAATCGAATCATTTTAGGAGTCGCCCCTTGTCCATCGCCGAGAACCGCCGTGCCCGCTTCGATTACCACATCGAAGAGCGCCACGAGGCCGGCATGGTCCTCGAGGGCTGGGAGATCAAGGCCATCCGTGCCGGCCAGGTGCAGCTCACCGACGGCTACGTCGTCATCCGCGACGGCGAGCTCTACCTCATCGGCTGCCGGATCAACGCCTTGCGCAATGCCTCGACCCATGTGCATCCCGAGGCCGACCGGACCAAGAAGCTGCTGATGCACAAGGAGGAGATCCGCCGCCTGATCGGCAAGGTCGAGCAGAAGGGCTTCACCCTGGTGCCGCTCGACCTGCACTACAAGGGCGGGCGGGTCAAGGCCGAGATCGCGCTCGCCAAGGGCAAGGCCGAGCACGACAAGCGCAACACCGAGAAGAAACGCGACTGGGAGCGCGAGCACGGCCGGCTGATGCGGCAAAAGGTCAGCTCCAAAACCAAGCACTGAAGGAGCCGCCCTTGTCGACGCCGAGCGAAGCCCTGCCCACCGCCCCGCCGCCCGCGTTGCGCGAGATCGACGAGCTGCCGCATCCGCCCGGCCTGCCCTGGATCGGCAACACGTTTCAGATCGACAAGCCGCATGTGCACCAGCAGGTCGAGGGCTGGGCGCGACGCTACGGCGACTTCTTCACCATCACGATCGGCGGCCACCGGCTGCTCGTCGTCGCCGACCACAAGGCGATGGGCGCCATCCTGCGCGACCGCCCCGAGGGCTTCCGGCGGACGCCGCGCTTCGCCGCCATCGCCCGCGAGATCGGCCTCGGCGCCGGCGTCTTCGGCGCCGAGGCCGAGCCGTGGAAGCGGCAGCGGCGGATGGTGATGGCGGGCTTCGACCCGCGCCACCTGCGCGCCTACTTTCCTTCGCTGGTGCGGGGCTGCGACCGGCTGGAAGGCCGCTGGCGGCGCGCCGCCGCGGCGGGTGCGGCGATCGACCTGCAGGCCGACCTGATGCGCTTCACCGTCGATGCGATCTCGGGCCTGGCGTTCGGCGCCGACGTCAACACGCTCGAGTCCGACGACGACATCATCCAGCGCCACCTCGACAAGATCTTCCCGGCGATGTTCCGCCGCCTGTTCGCGCCCTTCCCCACCTGGCGCTGGTACAAGACGCGCGCCGATCGCGAGCTCGATGCGAGCGTGCTCAAGGTCAATGCGGCGATCGACGGGTTCGTCGCCGCCGCGCGCCAGCGCCTCGACACCGACCCGGCACGCCGCGCCGCCCCGGCCAACCTGCTCGAGGCGATGATCGTCGCCGCCGACGACCCGGGCTCGGGCATCACCGACGGCGAGGTCTCGGGCAACGTCATGACGATGCTGCTCGCCGGCGAAGACACCACCGCCAACACCCTGGCGTGGGCGATCTGGCTGCTGTTCACCCATCCCGAGGCGCTGGCGCGGGCACGCGCCGAGATCGATGCCGTCGCCGGCGATCCGGCGGCCTGGACGCACGAGCGCTTCGCCGAGATGCACTGGCTCGAGGCCTGCGCCAACGAGACCATGCGCCTCAAGCCGGTCGCGCCCTCGCTCACCCTGCAGGCGCTGCGCGACACCACCGTCGCCGACATCCGCGTCCCCGGCGGGACGCTGGTCTTCCTGGCGATGCGCAGCGATTCGCTGCGCGAGGCCTACTTCGCCCGCGCCGCCGCCTTCGATCCGCAGCGCTGGCTCGACCCCGTCGGCGGCCCGGACGCCACCTCGGCCAGCCGGGTGTCCATGCCGTTCGGCGCCGGACCCAGGGTCTGCCCGGGCCGGCACCTGGCGATGCTGGAGATGAAGATGGCGCTGGCGACGCTGATCGGCCGCTTCGAGATCGAGCGTGTCGGTACGCCCGGCGGCAGCGAGCCGGACGAGCGGATGTCGTTCGCGATGGGTCCGAGCGGCCTGACGATGCGGCTTCGACCGCGCCAACCCGCGGCTGGCGGCTAGCGCAACGCCGCCAGCGCCTGCTCGCAATCGGCGATCAGGTCCTCGACCGCTTCGAGGCCGACCGAGAAGCGCACCAGCGTGCCCGTTCCGACCACGCGCCTGCGGATCGTCGAGAGGTCGTACGGCACCGCCAGGCTCACCGGCCCGGCCCAGGAATAGCCGATCTTGAAGAGCTTCAGGGCATCGATGAAGGCATCGACCTTGGCGCTCGGGAAGCGGGCGTCGAAGACGATCGAGAACAGCCCGGCGGCCTGGGAGCAGAGCGCCGCCCAGTGCGCATGGCCCGGCGAGCCGGGGAGCGCCGGATGGAGCACGGCGACGACCTCGGGCCGCTTCGCCCACCAGGAGGCGAGCTCGCGGCCGCCGCGATCCTGCGCCGCATAGCGCAAGGTCAGCGACGGCAGCGCGCGCAGCACCGCCTCGACATCGTTGACGCCGACGCCCCAGCCCATGCGCATGTGCGTCGCCATGATGCGCTGGTGCAGCGCCTCATCGCGCGTCGTCACCGCGCCCATCAGCAGGTCGGCGCCGCCCGAGGGGTACTTGGTCAGGGCCTGGATCGAGATGTCGGCGCCCAGCGCCTCGCCTTCGCCGCCGAGCGCGAAGGCGTCGAACGCGAGCCCGGCGCCCCAGGTGTTGTCGAGGGCGACGACCAGCTCCGGGCGCTCGCGCAGCAGCCGCAGCAGCGCCGGCAGGTCGGGAAACTCCATCGTCACCGAGCCCGGCGGTTCGAGCCAGACCAGCCGGGTCGCCGGCGACAGCGCGGCGCGCAGCGACTCGACATCCATCGGGTCGTAG
>DATCGH010000800.1:0-2282 GCA_036509055.1 Caldimonas sp. | reverse complement strand
GACGACGTCTACGGCGGCACCTTCCGGCTGTTCGAGCGGGTGAGGAAGGCGAGCGCCGGCCACCGCTTCAGCTTCGTCGACCTGACCGACCCGGCGAGCCTGCAGGCGGGGCTGAGGCCCGAGACCAAGCTGGTCTGGGTGGAGACACCGACCAATCCGCTGCTGCGCCTGGCCGACCTGCGCGCCATCGCCGAGATCTGCCGCGCCCGTGGCATCCTCTGCGCCGCCGACAACACCTTCGCCAGCCCCTGGGTGCAGCGCCCGCTCGAGCTCGGCTTCGACATCGTCGTGCACTCGGCGACCAAGTACCTCAACGGCCACTCCGACGTGATCGGCGGCATCGCCGTCGTCGGCGGCGGCGACCGGCTGGCGCCGCTGCGCGAGCGGCTCGGCTTCCTGCAGAACGCGGTCGGCGCGATCGCCGGCCCGTTCGACAGCTTCCTTGTCCTGCGCGGCGTCAAGACGCTGGCCCTGCGCATGGAGCGGCACTGTGCCAGCGCCCTGGAGCTGGCGCGCTGGCTGGAGCAGCAGCCGCTGGTGAAGCGGGTGCACTACCCGGGTCTCGCCTCGCATCCGCAGCACCAGCTCGCGGTTCGGCAGATGCACGGCTTCGGCGGAATGATCTCGCTCGAGCTCGCGACCGACCTTGCCGGCACGCGGCGCTTCCTCGAAGCGGTGCGCATCTTCGCGCTCGCCGAGAGCCTGGGCGGCGTCGAGAGCCTGATCGAGCACCCGGCGATCATGACCCACGCCACCATCCCCGCCGAGACCCGGGCCTCGCTCGGCATCGGCGATTCGCTGGTGCGGCTCTCGGTCGGGATCGAGGATGTCGCGGACCTGCGCGCCGACCTGCGCCGAGCCCTCACTCGGATCTAGAGGGGGGCGGCTCCGCGCCAGCGGAGGGTTCTTGCCCTAGTTCCCCGCTCTCAGCTCACGTGGCGAGCGGCCGAAGCGGGCACGAAACGCCCGGCTGAAGTGGGCCGCGTCGTTGAAGCCCCAGGCGAACGCGATCTCGCTGATGCTGCGCGCCGCCAGCGCCGGATCGCACAGGTCGCGCCGGGTGGCGTCGAGCCGCTGCGCCCAGATCCAGTCCGAGAGCGAGCAGGCCTCGCCGCCCCAGACCCGGTGCAGCGTGCTCGGCGAAAGGCGCAGCGCCGCGGCGATCTCGGTGACGCCGAAGCTCGGGTCGCGCAGCCGTTCGCGCACGATCGCCTTGATCTGCTCGCGGTGGTAGGCGGTGAGCTGCGAGACCGGCGGCCGGCGCGCGGCCGGCAGTGCCGATAGGCCGGCGATCAGGATCTGGGTCACGCTGTCGGCGACCGCGACCGCGGACTCGGGCGCGAGGGTGTCGATGTCGGCGGCGAGCGTGCCGATCATGCCGATCATCAGGTGGCCGGCACCGCGGTCGCCCGAGACCCGCGTGGCGGTCAGCCGCTCGGTCTCGCGCAGGGCGGTGCGCAGGGTCTTCCCGGGCAGCATCAGCACGATCTGCTGGAACGGGCCGTCGAAGGTCAGGGTGTACGGCCGGGTGCTGTCGTAGAGGGCGAAGTCGCCGGGCGCGAGCACCGCGTCGCGGCCGTCCTGCGAGACCACGCCGCCGCCCTCGGTCTGAATGCTGACCAGGAAGTAGTCCTCGCTGGCGCGGGCGATCTTGGCCGGGGTGCGGCGCACGATCTGCGCCGTCGCGGTCACGCGCGAGAGCTGCAGCGTCGCCAGCGAGTCGGCGGCGATCTCGCCGTCGATGCCGGCGCCGCCGGCGTAGGGATCGCACTCGAGCTGGACGTAGGTGTCGCAGACCAGGTCGGTCCAGTAGGCGACGCGCTGGGAGGCGTCGACCTGCGCGGTCGAGACGACGTGGGGCATGCGCCAGCATAGGCGCGCCGGGGCCGCGGCGCCAGCCTCGCTTTCGCCGCCGGGGACGATGCGCGCTGCAGTCAAGAGCGGCGCCACGCTGAGGCAAGCCGCGCCGGCCGGGGGTTCCTAGCATGCGTCACCCCCCAAGCACCGGAGTTCGCCATGCCCGTCTCGCATCCCAAGTTTCGTGCCGCCGCGATCCAGGCCGCGCCGGTCTTCCTCGACCTCGACGCCTCGATCGACAAGGCCATCGGCCTGATCGCCGAGGCCGCCGGCAACGGCGCCAAGCTGATCGCCTTTCCCGAGACCTTCCTGCCCGGCTATCCCTTTTTCATCTGGCTCGATTCGCCGGCCTGGGGCATGCAGTTCATCCAGCGCTATCACGACAACTCGCTCGTCTACGGCAGCGCCCAGGCCGATCGCCTGGC
>DATCGH010000799.1:0-2416 GCA_036509055.1 Caldimonas sp. | reverse complement strand
CAGCGGCAAGCTGCAGCGCTACCTTCTTGCCCGGGCGTTCGAGGCGGGCGATTTCGCGCCGGTCTTGGCACGGCTTGCACCGTTGTCGGGACCGGCCGACGCAGCGGCGGGCGACGGCTCCGAACCGGCCTCGACCCTGGGTCGGCTGCAGGCGATCTGCCAACGTGTTGTAACGGACCGACAGATCGGGCCGGACGACAACCTGCTTGAAACAAACCTGAATTCCCTCACCTTGGCCCGTCTGCACGAGGCCATAGACCGGGAGTTTCCGCACCGTATCGAGGTATCCGACCTGTTCGAGCACCCCACGCTGGCCCTGCTGGCACGGTTGTTGGATGCACCTTCGGCGTGAAATCAGAGAAATTCCTGCGGGTCCTCGCGCATGCCGGAAAGCCCGGTGTCGTGCAGAATTCAGCCCCGCGGGTCCAGCCGATATTCCCGGGAGTTTCGGGATCGACTGTTGCACTAGGATGACGCGTGGAAATCGCAGCGCGCACGTTGGAGGGGCATGCCCCGATGCCAAGGAGGTATGGGTGAGAGGTAACCCGCGAGTTCGCACCACAGAAGAACAGGACGGCCCGGCGCTCGAGCCGAAGGTCTTCCGGGAAGCCCCGACAGCCACCGACAGCGGAATTGCGCTGCGCAGCGCCGACTTCGCGACCCTGGCAGAAGCCCTGGACTACGCCGCCACGGGGAATTCCGGCTTCAACTTCTACGACGGCCGTGGTGCCCTGACCGCGCGCCTGTCCTACCGCGACCTGCGGGCGCGCGCCCTGGAGCTGGCCAAGCGCCTGGCGCCGCTCGGCCGCGGCCAGCGCCTGGCTCTGGTGGCCGACACCCACCCCGATTTCGCGGTGATGCTCTACGCCTGCCAGTACGCCGGTCTGGTGCCGGTGCCCCTGCCCGCCGCCGTCCACCTCGGCGGCCGCGAGGTCTACATCCGCCACCTGCGCAAGCTCATGCGCGACTGCGAGGCGGTCGCCGCCTTCGCCCCGCCGGATTTCATCGGCTTCCTGCGCGAGGCCACCGACGGCCTGCCGCTGACGCTCTCCGGCACCATGGACGAGTTCATGGCCCTCGACGCGGCCGACGAGCTGCCGCCGCCGCCTTCGTCGGAGGAGCTCGCCTACCTGCAGTACACCTCGGGCAGCACCCGCTTCCCGCGCGGCACCATGATCACCCAGGCCGCGGTGATGGCCAACCTGAAGGCGATCTTCAACCACGGCTTCCAGCTCGGCGCCGACGATCGCTTCTGCTCCTGGCTGCCGTACTACCACGACATGGGGCTGGTCGGCATCGTCCTCGGCTGCGTCGCCACCCAGCGCTCGGTCGACTACCTGCCGACGCGCGAGTTCGCGATGCGCCCGCGCCTGTGGCTGACGCTGATGTCGCGCAACCGCTGCACCGTCTCGTTCAGCCCGCCGTTCGGCTACACCCTGTGCGCGCGGCGCCTGCGCCCGGGCGATGCCGAAGCGCTCGACCTGTCGGCCTGGCGCGTCGCCGGCGTCGGCGCCGAGATGATCCACCCGGAATCGCTCGAGCGCTTTGCCGAGATCCTGGCGCCCGCCGGCTTCAAGGCCAGCTCCTTCCTTCCCTGCTACGGCATGGCCGAGTGCTCGCTCGCGGTCAGCTTCGCGCCGCTCGAGCGCGGCGCCTGCAGCGACTGGATCGACATCGAGACCCTGTCGCGCGAAGGCGTGGCCCGGCCCGTCGCCACCCGCGACGCCGGCAAGGCCAAGGCCTTCATCAACTGCGGCGTGCCGCTGCCCGGCTACGAGGTCGAGGTTCGCGACGAAGCGGGCCGAGCCCTGCCCGAGCGGCATTGCGGCCGGATCTTCCTGCGCGGCCCGAGCCTGATGTCGGGCTACTTCGCCAACGCCGAGGCCTCGCGCGAGGTGCTCTCCGCCGACGGCTGGCTCGACACCGGCGACCTGGGCTACGCGGTCGAGGGAGCGCTGCACATCACCGGCCGGGCCAAGGACCTGATGATCATCAAGGGCCGCAACATCTGGCCGCAGGATCTCGAGCATCTGGCCGAGCAGCAGCCCGAAGTCCGGCCGACCGACTCCTCGGCGTTCTCGATCACCGACGCCGACGACGAGGAGATGGCGGTGCTCGTGGTCCAGACCCGCGAGAGCGATCCGAACAAGCTGGCACTGCTCGCCGACCGGCTGCAGGAGAAGATCCACGCCGAGTTCGGCATCCAGTGCCTGATCGAGCTGGTCACGCCGCACACCCTGCCGCGCACCTCGTCGGGCAAGCTCTCGCGCAGCTCGGCGCGCAAGGAGTTCGTCGAGCGCCGGCGCCAGGACGACGACGAATCCCCGACCTGCTTCATCACCGACGAGACGCTGTTCCGTTCCGTGGTGCGCGCGGCCGCACCCCAGCTTGCCCTGACGGCAGGCGGCTGAGGTCC
>DATCGH010000798.1:0-6941 GCA_036509055.1 Caldimonas sp. | reverse complement strand
CGGATAGGCGCCCAGGCCCATCAGGGTGCTGGTGCAGGGGAAGCCGAGCAGGTCGACCAGGGTGCGCAGCTCGGCCGAGGCGTTGCCGATCACGACCCCGCCGCCGGTGTAGATGTAGGGGCGTTTGGCCGCGAGCAGCAGCTGCGCCGCCTTCCTGATCTGCCCGCCATGGCCGCGCCGCACCGGGTTGTAGGAGCGCATCTCGACCGTCGCCGGATAGCTGAACGGCGCGGTCGCCATCGACACGTCCTTGGGCACGTCGACCACCACCGGGCCGGGCCGGCCGGTGCGGGCGATGTGGAACGCCTTTTTCATCGTCGCCGCCAGGTCGCGCACGTCCTTGACCAGGAAGTTGTGCTTGACCACCGGCCGGGTGATGCCGACGGTGTCGCACTCCTGGAAGGCGTCGAGGCCGATCGCCGGCGTCGGCACCTGGCCGGTGACGATCACCATCGGGATCGAGTCCATGTAGGCGGTGGCGATTCCGGTCACGGCGTTGGTGACGCCCGGGCCGGACGTCACCAAGGCGACCCCGACCTCGCCGGTCGCCCGGGCATAGCCGTCGGCCGCATGCACCGCCGCCTGCTCGTGGCGTACCAGCACGTGCTCGATCGACTGCTGCTTGTAGAGCGCGTCGTAGATGTAGAGGACCGCGCCGCCGGGGTAGCCCCAGAGGTACTTGACGTTTTCTGCCTGCAGGCAGCGGACCAGGATCTCGGAGCCGTTCGGCTCGCTGTCGGGGGCGGCGCGCGGGGCGGCCGCAGGGACCCGCTTCAGGTCGGGTGCTGACGTTTCCATGATTCCTTCACCTCTGTGAATTTCTCTGACGAAAAACCATCGGTGCACCTTCCCTCGCCCTCGTGAGGCGGGTGTGGTGCCTAAAAACGATGCCTGGCTCGGCTCCGCGGTCGGGCCCGTGCCGGCGATCGAAACTGTCGTGCAACCGCGAATTATCGCATCAGGAATCGACGCTGCCGGCACCGGCACGGCAGCCGAAGGTGCGATGAGATAATCGCCGCCGCTTCGAGCTTCGGCCGTTTGGCCGGCCTTCCTTGGCGACCGACAAAGAACTTTCCGACTTTCTCAAGAGCGTCGAGAAGCGTGCCTGGAAGCGCGCCGTGTACGCCGTTCGTGACGAGGACGCGGCGCTGGACATCGTCCAGGACGCGATGATCCGTCTGTCGGAAAAATACATCGATCGGCCGGCGTCGGAGCTGCCGCTGCTGTTCCAGCGGATCGTCTCCAACGCCACCATGGACTGGTTCCGGCGGCAGAAGGTGCGCAATGCGGTCGTCCGGAACTTTTCCGACTTCGAAGGGGCCGCCGGCGGCGACGGCGATTTCGACATCCTGGAGACCTTGGAGTCCCTGGGCAGCTCGCTCGAGCACGAGAGTGCCGCCGACTCGGTGTCGCGGGCGCAGATCTTGCAGCTCGTCGAGTCCGAGGTCGCTCTTCTCCCGGCACGTCAACGCGAGGCTTTTCTCCTGCGTTACTGGGAGGAACTCGATGTCGCTGAGACAGCCGCCTCCATGGGCTGTTCGGAAGGCAGCGTCAAGACGCACTGCTCGCGGGCAGTTCACGCCTTGGCAAAGGCCCTCCGGGCGAAGGGAATCGGAACATGAATAAGTCTGCCAGGACCTACGGCCCCGCCGCCCGCGAGGCCATGGAATCGCGCTTCGCGAGAAGTATTGCCGCCCGCCTCAGCGAGCGGGCGGAAAACGTCGCCCCGGAGATCGGCGAGCGCCTGCGCTTCGCGCGCGAGAAGGCGCTCGAGGTCGGACGGCTGGCGCGCGCCGGCGCCGAGGTGCAGAGCGCCGGTAACGGCACCGCGATCCTGGGCATCAGCCGCTCGCCCTGGTGGCAGCGGATCGCTTCGGTGCTGCCGCTCGCGGCGCTCATCGGCGGCCTGGTTCTGATCGAGGACTGGACGACCCGCTCGCAGATCTCGGTCGCGGCCGAGGTCGATGCCGCCCTGCTCGGCGACGACCTGCCGATCAACGCCTACCGAGATCCCGGTTTCGTCGAATACCTGAAGACTCCACCCGGCGAATGAGGCGGCCGGCCATGACGCCCGGGCTGTGTCGCCGGATCGCTGGCACCCTGCTGGCAGCGATCGCGACGGCCGCGGGCTTCGCGGCCCTGGCCCAGACCCCGCCGCCCCCGGCGCCCAAGACGCCGGTCCCTCCACCTCCTTTTGCCACGCCGCCAACCCGCAGCGAGGCCGGCGTGCGCTGGCAGTCGTTGACGCCGGCGCAGCGCGAGGCCCTCGCACCGCTGGAGCGCGAATGGTCCGGCATCGACGCTCCGCGCAAGCAGAAATGGCTGCAGATCGCCGAGCGCTATCCGACGCTGGCGCCCGAGGAGCGCACCCGGATCACCGAGCGCATGAACGAATGGGCCCGGCTCACCCCCACCGAGCGCGGCGAGCTGCGCCTGCGTTACCAGGAAGCGCGGCAGGTGCCGGCGCCGGACCGCTCGGCCAAGTGGGAGGAATACAAGAACCTGCCGCCCGACACCAAGCAGCAGCTGGCGGCCCGCGCTGCCGCCTCCGCCGCCCCGGCGAAAGCCGACCCCGCACCGGGAGCGAAGGCCGTGCCGAGCACGCGCGACGGCACCCAGGCCAAGGCCAACGTCGTGCCGAACCCGGCACTGGCGCAGCGCCCGCAGCCGGTCGCGCCGACGGTCGTCCAGGCCGCACCGGGCGCGACCACCCGCTTCATCACCCGCCCGGCCACGCCGCCGGAGCACCAGCAGTCGGGCATGCCCAAGATCGCGGCGACGCCCGAATTCGTGAACCGCTCCACCCTGCTGCCGCGCCGCGGGCCGCAGGCCGCCGCGGTGTCGCCGGCGCCGTCCTCGACCCAGCCCCTGCTCCGCCCGGTCACCCCGCCCAGCGCCAAGCCGGCCGAGCCGACTCCGACCAAATGACGCCGGACCGCGGCGCCACCGCGCCGCCGGTCACGGCCGCCGGGCCCGCGCCGGCGCTGCTGCGGCGGATGAGCTGCTTCGTCTACGAAGCGATGCTGCTGTTCGGCATCGCCCTGGTTCCAGCCGTGCTGGGCACCCTGTTCTTCGCCCAGACCGGGCAGAGCCATCCGCTGCAAAGCGAGGGCGTCGTCCGGGCTTTCGCGCTGGTGGTCTACGGCATCTATTTCGTCGGCTGCTGGTCGGTCCGCGGGCAGACCCTGGCGATGCAGACCTGGCGCATCCGGGTCGTCACCGCCGACGGCGCGCGGCTCAGCCAGGCTCGGGCGCTGGCCCGCTATGTCGCCTGCTGCATTGCCTGGTTCGCGCCGGCGATGGGGGCCGCCGCCGCCTTGCACCTGGGTCCCTGGCCGACCCTGGGCGCGGTCGTCCTCGGGATCGCCGCCTACGCCCTGCTCGCCCTGACCGCGCCCGGGCGGCAGTTCTGGCACGACATCATCTGCGGCACGCGGCTGGTGGACACGCGGGGCGAGCCGGCGCCGGCGCGGCGCTAGACCGCGTCCTCGTTGACCTCGCCGGTGCGGATCCGCACCACGCTTTCGATCGAGGTGACGAAGATCTTGCCATCGCCGATCTTGCCGGTCTTGGCGGCCTTGACCACCGCCTCGATGCAGCGCTCGGCGTCGCTGTCCTTGACCACGACCTCGACCTTCACCTTGGGCAGGAAGTCGACCACGTATTCGGCGCCGCGATAGAGCTCGGTGTGGCCTTGCTGCCGGCCGAAGCCCTTGACCTCGGTGACGGTCAGGCCCGAGACCCCGATCTCGGCCAGGGCCTCGCGCACCTCCTCCAGCTTGAACGGCTTGACGATGGCGGTGATCTGCTTCATGACCCGGGCTCCGGATGGGCGTGATAGAGGCCGAGTTTAGAGGCAAGGTCCGATTCCCACGCGGCATCTGGGAGAACGGCCGCGCGCGGCGTGCGCCGGCCGCGCCTTCGACCTAACATGGGGCGCTTGAAGACACCCCGCGCCAGGCCCGCTTCGGGCCTCACCGGCGAGAGCGAATCGGGCGACAGGACGCTCGTCATCTGCCGCGACCCTGCCGAGATCGATGCCGCGCGCTGGAACGCGCTGCTCGCCCGCCAGCCGAGCGCCACGCCTTTCGTTTCGCTCGAATACCTTCGTGCCCTGCACGCCTCGGCCAGCGCCGTCGCCGAGACCGGCTGGGCGCCGCACTTCCTGCTCCTCGAAGGCGCCGGCGAGCTGATCGCCGCCTGCCCGCTCTATCTCAAGGACCACTCGTACGGCGAGTACGTGTTCGACTGGGCCTGGGCAGACGCCTACCGGCGCCACGGCCTGGACTACTACCCCAAGCTCACCGGCGCGATCCCGTTCACGCCGGTGCCCGGGCCGCGCCTGCTGGCGACGAGCCACGAGCACCGGCTCCTGCTGCTGCGCAGCATCGAGGCGATCGCGCGCCAGGCCGGCATCTCCTCGGCCCATCTCCTGTTCCTCGACGAGGCCGACCAGGCCGCGGCGGTCGAGGCCGGCTGGTCGATGCGCAGCACGGTCCAGTTCCATTGGCAGAACCGCACTCCCGCGCCGTATGCCGACTTCGCCGACTTCCTCGCCAGCCTGCAGCGCGAGAAGCGCAAGAAGATCCAGCAGGAGCGACGCCGCGTCGCCGATGCCGGCGTCAGCTTCACCGCGGCGGTCGGCAGCGACATCGGCGCCGACGACTGGTCCTTCTTCTACCGCTGCTACACCCTCACCTACCGGGCGCACCACTCCACGCCCTACCTGAGCCGCGACTTCTTCACCCGCGCGGCGAAGACGATGGCCGACCATTGGCTGCTCTTCACCGCCTGGCGCGGCGGCAAGCGCATCGCCAGCTCGCTGATCGTCATCGACCCGACGAGGAAGGCCGCGTTCGGCCGCTACTGGGGCGCAACCGAGTACGTCCCCTGCCTGCACTTCGACGCCTGCTACTACGCGCCGCTGGCCTGGTGCATCGCCAACGGCTACGAACGCTTCGAAGGCGGCGCCCAGGGCGAGCACAAGATGGCGCGGGGGCTGCTTCCGATCGAGACCCGCTCGGCGCACTGGCTGGCGCATCCGCAGTTCGCCCGGGCGATCGACGACTTCCTGGCGCGCGAGGGTGCCGGGATCACGCTTTACCTGAACGAGCTCAACGACCGGCAGCCGTTCAAGGCGGCGGCGGCGCCGCTCGCGGAGCCCTCCGGCTAGACGGGGCCGGGCGCCGCGCCGGACCGGCGGGCGTAGGCGGCGATGCCGTTCCTGACTTCCTCGAGCGCCTCGTCGGGACCTCCCCAGCCCCGCGTCTTCACCCACTTGCCGGGCTCGAGGTCCTTGTAGTGCTCGAAGAAGTGCTGGATCGTCTTCAGGCGAAGCGGGTTCAGGTCCTCGGGCTTTTGCCACTGGGTGTAGATCGACAGGACCCTGTCGATCGGCACGGCCAGCAACTTGTTGTCGCCGCCGGCCTCGTCCTCCATCTTGAGCAGGCCCAGGGACCGACAGGTGACGACGATGCCGGAAATCAGCGGCACCGGAGTGATGACCAGGACGTCCACCGGATCGCCGTCGTCCGACAGCGTGTTGGGGATGTAGCCGTAGTTGCACGGGTAGTGCATCGCCGTACTCATGAATCGGTCGACGAAGAGCGCTCCGGTGTCGTGGTCGACCTCGTACTTGATCGGGTCGGCATTCATCGGAATCTCGATGATGACGTTGAACTCGGCGGGAGCGTTGGGCCCCGGGGTGACGTTGTGCAGGCTCATAGGGCGGCGCAGGTTCGGCGGAGCCCCGATTGTCGCCCCGGCGGGCTCCCCGTGGCGGCCGGCCCAACGGGCCCCGGTCGCGGCCCGCGCGGCATCCCTTAACATTCGATGTTTGCCCGCCCGTGGACCTTGTCGCGCGGCCCGGCCCAAAAGCAATCGACATCGACCGAGGAAGGACCTACTTGATGACCACCACGACGGCGCTTTACATCGCCCTGGCCTGCGGACTTGCCGCAGTCGTCTACGGCTTCGTGCAGCGAAGCTGGATCCTGGCCCAGAGCGCCGGCAACGCGCGCATGCAGGAGATCGCCGCGGCGATCCAGCAGGGCGCGGCAGCCTACCTGGCGCGCCAGTACAAGACGATCGCGCTGGTCGGCGTGGTCCTTGCGGTCCTGATCGCGATCTTCCTCGGCGGCCTGACCGCCGCCGGCTTCGTCCTCGGCGCCGTCCTCTCCGGTGCCTGCGGCTTCATCGGCATGAACATCTCGGTGCGCGCCAACGTGCGCACCGCCGAGGCCGCCACCAAGGGCATCGGCCCGGCGCTCGACGTCGCCTTCAAGGGCGGCGCGATCACCGGCATGCTGGTCGTCGGCCTCGGCCTGATCGGCGTCGGCGCCTTCTTCTGGTACCTGAGCGGTGGCACGAACGTCGACCCGACGACCCTGAAGCCGCTGCTCGGCTTCGCCTTCGGCTCGTCGCTGATCTCGATCTTCGCCCGTCTCGGCGGCGGCATCTTCACCAAGGGCGCCGACGTCGGCGCCGACCTGGTGGGCAAGGTCGAGGCCGGCATTCCCGAGGATGACCCGCGCAACCCGGCGGTGATCGCCGACAACGTGGGAGACAACGTGGGCGACTGCGCCGGCATGGCCGCCGACCTGTTCGAGACCTACGCCGTCACGCTGATCGCGACGATGGCGCTCGGCGCCCTGATGGTGACCGGTGCGACCGTCAACGCCGTCGTCTATCCGCTGATGCTCGGCGGCGTCTCGATCATCGCCTCGATCATCGGCTGCTTCTTCGTCAAGGCCTCGCCCGGCATGAAGAACGTGATGCCGGCGCTCTACAAGGGCCTGGCGGTCGCCGGCGTGCTCTCGCTGATCGCCTTCTACTTCGTCACCACGACCATGTTCCCGAAGGCGCTCACGCTCGTCTCGGGCGGCAGCGTCTCGGCGATGGCCCTGTTCGGCGCCTGCGCCGTCGGCCTGGTGCTGACCGCC
>DATCGH010000797.1:0-2598 GCA_036509055.1 Caldimonas sp. | reverse complement strand
TTCATCGTCGAGGACACCGAAGCCGCGTGGCAGAAGATCAAGGCCGAGGGGGGCCGGCCGCTGCACGTGATCGAAGGGCCGCTGATGGCCGGCATGGACATCGTCGGCGACCTGTTCGGCCAGGGCAAGATGTTCCTGCCGCAGGTGGTGAAGTCGGCGCGGGTGATGAAGCAGGCGGTGGCCCACCTCCTTCCCTACATCGAGGCCGAGAAGCAGCTCCTGATCGACGCCGGCGGCGAGGCCAAGGCCAAGGGCAAGATCGTCATCGCCACCGTGAAAGGCGACGTCCACGACATCGGCAAGAACATCGTCACCGTCGTCCTCCAGTGCAACAACTTCGAGGTCGTGAACATGGGCGTGATGGTGGCCTGCCAGGACATCCTGGCGCGGGCCAAGGTCGAGGGCGCCGACATCATCGGCCTCTCCGGCCTGATCACGCCGAGCCTCGAGGAGATGCAGCACGTCGCCTCGGAGATGCAGCGCGACGACTTCTTCCGCATCAGGAAGATTCCGCTCCTGATCGGTGGCGCGACGACCAGCCGGGTGCACACGGCGGTGAAGATCGCGCCGCACTACGAGGGCCCGGTGGTCTACGTGCCCGACGCCAGCCGCTCGGTCGGCGTCTGCAGCGACCTGCTCTCGGACGAGCGCGCCGCCGCCTATATCGCCGACCTCGAGGCCGACTACCTGCGGGTGCGCGAGCTGCACGCCAGCAAGAAGGCGACGCCGCTGGTCACGCTCGCCGAGGCGCGGGCCAACAAGACGCCGATCGACTGGGTGGCCTACACCCCGCCGGCGCCGAAGTTCACCGGCCGGCGGCTGTTGAAGAACCAGGACCTGGCCGAGATCGCCGAAGTCATCGACTGGGGTCCGTTCTTCCAGACCTGGGACCTCGCCGGGCCCTATCCGGCGATCCTCACCGACGACATCGTCGGCGAGTCGGCCCGCCGGGTGCTTTCGGACGGCAAGCGGATGCTGCGTCGCATCATCGAAGGCCGCTGGCTCAACGCCAACGGCGTCGTCGGCCTGTATCCGGCGGCCACCCTCGGCGACGACGACATCGAGATCTACGCCGACGAATCGCGCACCGAGGTGCTGATGACCTGGCGCGGCCTGCGCATGCAGAGCGTGCGGCCGGTGGTCGACGGCGTGAAGCGGCCGAACCGCTGCCTCGCCGACTTCATCGCCCCCAAGGGCTCGGGCCGGCACGACTACATCGGCCTGTTCGCCGTGACCGCGGGCCTCGGCGTCGAGAAGAAGGAGCGGCAGTTCGCCGCCGACCTCGACGACTACAGCGCGATCATGCTGAAGGCGCTGGCCGATCGTCTCGCCGAGGCGTTCGCCGAGAGCCTGCACCGGCGGGTGCGCACCGACCTCTGGGGCTACGCGCCCGACGAGTCCCTCTCGGTCGCCGAGTTGGTGGCCGAGCGCTACCGCGGCATCCGCCCGGCGCCGGGCTATCCGGCCTGCCCCGACCACCGCGTCAAGCGCGAGCTGTTCCAGGTGCTCGGCTGCGACGAGATCGGCATGAGCCTGACCGAGAGCCTGGCGATGCTGCCGGCGGCGAGCGTCAGCGGCTTCTACTTCGCCCATCCCGACGCGGCCTACTTCAACGTCGGCAAGATCGGTCCCGATCAGGTCGCCGACTGGGCGCGGCGCAGCGCCCTCGCCGAAAGCGATGCCCAGCGGGCGCTGACGACGCTGCTCTGAGCTTTTCCGGCCCGCGGGCCATGCGGTCCGTCACGAACGGCGGCCCGCCGGATGCGTTTCATTACATCTGGCGCAACTCCTTGCAACACTCGCAGAACGCGGCATTGCATCAGTTGCGACCCCCTGTAAGCCCGCGTCAACTGCCAAGTTTTGACGTTAACGCGGCTCGCGCCGCTCAGAAGAATGCCCTCCAGGCTCTGGCACGCCCTCTGCGTTGTCGGACGCTTGTAAAGAATTTCTTCAAGGTCGTTGGGGGGCCCCACAGTGAACACTGTTCAGCAATTCGAGATCGACAACGGGCGTGTCGCCCGCTTCGCGCGCGGCGCCGTTGCGGCCGCTGTCCTGGCCGTCATCGCTGCCTGCGGCGGCGGCGGCGGCGGCAACGGCAGTCCGACCGATCCGGCCGGCGGCGTCACGCCGCCCGAGGTCATCGCCGTGCAGAAGCCGACCGCCACCGAGGCGTCGCGCTTCCTGGTCCAGTCCACCATGGGCCCGACCGAGGCGGAGATCAACCGCCTGACTGGCATGACCTACGCCGAGTGGCTCGATGAACAGTTCGCCAAGCCGCAATCGCTGCATCGCCTGTACATCAACCAGGCCGCCGCCGACCTGACCTCCGTCGGCCAGCAGCTCAGCAACACCAACTTCTGGGACTCCTGGTGGTCCCAGGCGCTCGGCGCGGACGACCAGCTCCGCCAGCGCGTGACCTTCGCCCTGTCCGAGATCCTGGTGATCTCGTTCGCCGATGCGACCCTGCGCAACCAGACGCGCGGCGTGGCCTCGTACTACGACATGCTCGGCGAGCGCGCCTTCGGCAACTTCCGCGACCTGATGGAGGGCGTGACCTATCACCCGATGATGGGCATCTACCTCTCGCACCTGAAGAAC
>DATCGH010000796.1:0-7244 GCA_036509055.1 Caldimonas sp. | reverse complement strand
CAGATGTGCGCCTCCATTTCCCGTAGCTCGAAGGCCGCACGTGGCCTGCGCGCCGCCGTCACCGCTTGGCGGCGAAAGACATATCGCTCACCTGGCGGCAGACACAGCACGCTCTCGTCATGGCTCTCGTTGATCCCCTTTCGTGGTAGGGGCATGATGGCAACGCCAGCGTCGCCACAGGGTACCTCTGCTGGCTCCTGTCACCCGGAGGTTTCATGACTCAGGCATGCATAGAGTGTCTCGCCACGTGCCGCGCTCGACAACGCGTGTCGCCCGCGGTACTGGCGATCACGATTGCGGCTTCGGCCACGATCTTCGCAGCCCCATCGGTCGGGGCCCCTTCCTTGGAGGGCCATGCGGAAGCAACGGTGCAGGCGACTCCCGACGCTCCCCCGCAAACGGACCAGGTCACATGGGCGGACACGGCCAGCCACTCGGTCGCCGTCGAGCATCCCGCCGTTTTCACAAGTTTCGCAAGGGCGGGCGGCAGCGCTTCCTTCGGCGTGCTTCACGCACAGGGTCGTTCCAACGCGTTTGAATTGACTCTGGCGCGAACGACGGAAGGGACCAGCTTCGTCGATGGCCTCACGTTCCATAGCCCGACGTACAGCGGGATCGCGATCCTGACCTATGAATTGGTGTTCGCCGGCGGCGGGAGCGCCGGCGTCGGGGGGTTGGTTCCGTCTGGATCGTCGGAACTGGTTGCCGAAGCGCACTACACCTTCAGCAGCATGATTGGGGGCACGCTCAATCTGCTCGGGGAATCGGAGTTGTCGATCGATGCGTCCGGTAACGTGACCAATTCGCAGAAAGTCAACGGCATCGAAGCCGGACTGGCAGGCCGTCATGTCGTGACTGCCGTCATCGATCTCGACCAAGTCGAGACGCTACAGCTAATGATCGACGCCAGCAGTTTCGGCTCGGGCTTCACGGGCAACGTGTTCAACGCAGGTGGCGACGTCGACGTCACACTCTATTGGGCGGGCATCACTGGCCTCACGACGCCGACCGGGGTGCCGCTCCTGTACGACGTGACGAGCGATTCGGGCACCGACTATCGGCAATCGTTCGCTCTCCTTGTGCCCGAGCCGTCGACCACTTTGCTCCTGGTATGTGGTCTGGCGGCTCTTTTCCTGGTTCGCTCGCGAAGTCGCATCGTCAGGCCGTCGACGCCTTTCGGGTCACAGGACGCGATGCGCGGCGTGACGTTGCGGCGGGCTGTTGCATGAGCGGCCTCCGTCTGGTCCTCCGATAGCACCTCCGCCAGCGCCTTGCGTCGTCACAACGATCGGTAGCAGCAGCACGAAGTACATTGCGCCGCACCATCGTCCGCTCTGGCTGCGACGCCAATGGCTGGCCGGTCAGCGCATCCATCCGTGGAATCAGCCGGCGAAGTGACGGGTTCGGGTGCCCGGTGGCCTTTGTCGGCCCGCGTCGAAGGGTTTGCTCGCGACGCTGCTCGCGTGGAACGCGCCATTGCGGCCGGGTGATGAAGCAGCACCGGCTCGGCGTCGCGGTGGCGCTCGTGATCTTCGCGATCGTCTTCGCGGCGCTGTGGTTCACCGGCCGCTGATAGACCGCTCGCGTGCGTGACGAGTTTGGCGTGGCCTCCCCTTGCTGGTGCGGCTAGAGGGTGACGGGCGCCGGCATCGCGCAGTCTCGCGCACCACGCGAAGCGTGAGCCGATTTCCTCGATCGCCCCACAAGACCTGTCACTAGCAGACCGGCCAGCATCAAGGAAACAATCTCCGGCTCTGGGATGGGGATGTTGGTAAGGACCGCCGTTGCGAAGGCATGGTCAGCGTGGTCGGGGGTGGCCGAATAGGAGGCATTCAAAGCTCCAAAAGTGGCCTCTTCAGGCGGATCGTAAAACTCAAACCCGAAAGACGTCACCTTCCCGTTCGAAATAGTGACCGAGGCAAGCGCGTCTTCGTTCGGCTCGCCATTAACGAAACTTAGGCCGTTTGATGTCGCCGAGAACAGGTTCGTGTGGACGTCCAAGTGGAGGAAACTTTCCCCTCTGTATGTCCCGTCCGCGGAGCTGGACGTCACCAGTGTCACGGTACCCTTCCACTCGAACTCTTCCGACTGGCAAGGCGGGGAGCAAGGAAAAATGCCTGGTCCGGCAAGGCTGAGCTTGAATGTCGCCTCTGCCGACGCCTTCTGTGGCAGTGATGCGAGCCCCATGAAGACAAGAGAGGCCGACGAAACCGCTAGCCAAAGACGACGCATCAGTAGCTTCATGGCGTGCTCTCCTCTGTGTGGACGAAGTCACTCTAGTCCGACTTCTGGCCGTTGAGTGCGAAGGCGATGCTCTGACTCGGGATTACCGGCGCTGGCCAACGGCTGCTCGATCGTGGCCGCTCGCCGGCTCGACCAGTTGCAGCAGTTCTCCGCAGCGCCGGATCGCTCCCGCCTGGATGCGCGTCGAAGCTCTGCTTCCAATACTGTTCGCGTGGAACGCGCCACTGCGGGCGCGTCGAGGCCTTCGGGCGAAGCAGCCATCAGGCGACTCCGAGGCCACCCGTGACGCGTGCCGAGATTCGCGGATCCATGCTCCATGCCTCTCACGCACGCCACGCCGGTTCAGCACTTACACAGCACTTACGGCAAGGGGGTCAAAGCGGCCGCTGATCCCGGTTTTACTGGTGCCGGCGAGAAGAGTCGAACTCCCGACCTTCGCATTACGAATGCGCTGCTCTACCAACTGAGCTACGCCGGCGTCCCTCGGCCGTCGAGGACAGCCGAGGCGAGCCGCGCATTCTAGCGGAGGCGCAGAGGCCTCACTTCATCGCGAACTCGGCAAGCTTTCTCGGTACCGGCGTGTTCTTCAGGGTCGCGTAGACCGGCAGGCCGTTGCGGTAGGCCGGGTAGTCCTCGCCGGCGATCAGCGGCGCCAGGTAGCGGCGGCACTTCTCGGTGATGCCGAAGCCGTCGGCGCTGATGAAGTCGCGCGGCATGAACTTCTCGACGTTGGCCACGTCGGCCAGGTCCGCGACGCCGATCTTCCAGCGGTACGGAACGTCGGAAACCCGCTCGATCGTCGGCATCACCGCGTTGCGGCCCTTCAGCGCCAGCTCGACCGCCCGCTTGCCCAGGTCGTAGGCCTGCTTGACGTCGGTCTTGGAGGCGATGTGCCGGGCCGCGCGCTGCAGGTAGTCGGCCACGGCCCAGTGGAACTTGTGGCCGAGGGCGTCCTTCACCATGTTGGCGACCACCGGCGCGGCGCCGCCGAGCTGGGCATGGCCGAACGCGTCCTTCGTGCCCTGCTCGGCGAGGAAGCGCCCGTCGGCGTAGTGCGCGCCCTCGGAGACGATCACCGTGCAGTAGCCGTGCTCCTTCACCAGCGCGTCGACCCGGGCGATGAACTTCTTCTCGTCGAACTCGATCTCCGGGAAGAGGATCGCGACCGGGATGCCGTGGTCGGCGATCAGGCCGCCGGCCGCGGCGATCCAGCCGGCGTGCCGGCCCATCACCTCGAGCACGAACACCTTGGTCGAGGTGCGGGCCATCGAGCGCACGTCGAACGAGGCCTCGAGCGCCGACACCGCCACGTACTTGGCCACCGAGCCGAAGCCCGGGCAGCAGTCGGTGATCGGCAGGTCGTTGTCGACCGTCTTCGGCACGTGGATCGCCTGCAGCGGGTAGCCCATCGAGGCCGAGAGCTGGCTCACCTTGAAGCAGGTGTCGGCCGAGTCGCCGCCGCCGTTGTAGAAGAACCAGGCGATGTCGTGCGCCTTGAAGACCTCGATCAGCCGCTCGTATTCGCGCCGGTTGGTGTCGAGCGACTTCAGCTTGTAGCGACAGGAGCCGAACGCGCCCGAGGGCGTGGAGCGCAGCGCCCGGATCGCCGCGGCCGACTCCTTGCCGGTGTCGATCAGGTCCTCGGTGAGCGCGCCGATGATGCCGTTGCGGCCGGCGTAGACCGTGCCGATCGTGTCGCGATGCGCGCGCGCGGTCTCGATCACCCCCGCGGCCGAGGCGTTGATGACGGCGGTGACGCCGCCCGACTGGGCGTAGAACGCGTTCTTGCGAGCGGGCTTGCGGCTGGCCATGTCAGGCTCCTGCGAGGGCGCGCGACACGATCTCGTGCGTGTCGCTTGAAAGCTTGGCCTGCGACTCGACCCGCTCGATCGCCGCCCGCGCCGCCGAGCGATAGGGCTCGGCGAGGTGGCTCCAGCGGTCGAGGGCGCGGGCGATGCGCGACGCGGCTTGCGGATTGATGGCGTCGAGGGCGATCACCCGGTCGGCCCAGAAGGCGTAGCCGGCGCCGTCGGCACGATGAAACCCCGCCGGATTGCCGAGGCAGAACGTGCCGATCAGGCTGCGCGCCCGGTTCGGATTGGCGAGGTTGAAGTCCGGGTGGGCGAGCAGGCGCTTCACCCGCTCGAACACCTTGCCTTCGTGCTCCTGCGCGCCGGCCTGCAGGGCGAACCACTTGTCGAGGACCAGGGGATCCTTCCTGAAGATCGCGTGGTAGCGGTCGAACGCGGCGTCGGCCAGCACCGAGCCCGAGGCCATCAGCGCCATCAGGGCCCCCTGGCGGTCGGTCATGTTGCCGGCGTCCTTGAAGCGCTGCCAGGCGCGACCCGGCCAGACCGCGTCGCCGCTCTGCCGCGCCGCCAGGCAGAGCATCGTCAGGGCGAGGTTGGCCAGTGCGCGCCGGCCGGACGAGACCGGATCGGGCGAGTAGCCGCCGCCGACCTGGTGCGCTTCGAACGCCCACTGCCAGTCGGCGACGAGGGCGGTCGCGAGCTGCCGCTTCATCGCTTCGCGCGCAGCATGGACGCGCTGCGGATCGACGCTGTCGAGCTGCTCGGCGATGTAGATCTCGCTCGGCGGCGTCAGCACCAGCGCCTTGAACGCCGGGTCGAGCGAGGGCTCGCGCAGGACCGCGCGCATCGCCTCGACGAAGGCCGCGTCGAGCGGCGCCTCGACGTCGCCGGCCACTGCGGCGAGCAGCCGGCCCAGGGCCAGGCGCTGGCCTGCTTCCCAGCGGTTGAACGGATCGCTGTCGTGGCGCAGCAGGATGACCAGCTCGGCGTCGCCGAGGCCGTCGACCAGGCTGACGGGCGCCGAGAAGCCGCGCAGCAGCGAGAGCACCGGTGGCTCGTCGATGTCGACGAAGGAAAAGAAGTCCTTGGTGTCGTCGAGCACCAGCATCCGGTTCGTCGCCGCCGCGGCCTCGGGCTCGTCCTCGAGGCGAAGGCGCATCTCCCGGCCGTCACGCGTCAGCAGGCCCATCGCCAGCGGAATGACGAACGGCTCGCGCGCCGCCGCGCCGGCCGAGGGCCCGGCCGACTGCTCGAGGCCGAGGGTGAAGGTGCGCGACGGCGCGTCGTACCGGCCGCGCGCCACCAGCCGCGGCGTGCCCGCCTGGCCGTACCAGCGCTTGAACTGCGGCAGGCGCGCCGCCAGCTCGCTGCCGGGGTTGGCGTCGGCGATCGCCTGGGCGAAGTCGTCGCAGGTGACGGCCTGGCCGTCGTGGCGCTGGAAGTAGAGGGTGATGCCGCGCTCGAAGCCGGCGCGTCCGACCAGCGACTGCATCATGCGCACGACCTCGGCGCCCTTCTCGTAGATCGTCGGCGTGTAGAAGTTGTTGATCTCGACGTAGCTGTCGGGCCGCACCGGGTGCGCCATCGCCCCCGCGTCCTCGGGGAACTGCACCTGGCGCAGCGCCCGCACCGCCTCGATCCGGCGGACCGCGCGCGCGGTCGGGCTGGCCACCATGTCCATGCTGAACTCCTGGTCGCGGAAGACCGTGAGGCCTTCCTTCAGGCTCAGCTGGAACCAGTCGCGGCAGGTGATGCGGTTGCCGGTCCAGTTGTGGAAGTACTCGTGGCCGACCACCGACTCGATCGCCGCGTAGTCGTCGTCGGTCGCCGTCGCCGGATTGGCGAGGACGTACTTGGTGTTGAAGAGGTTGAGCCCCTTGTTCTCCATCGCCCCCATGTTGAAGTCGCCGACGGCGACGATCATGAAGCGCTCGAGATCCAGCGGCAGGCCGAAGCGCGCCTCGTCCCAGACCACCGAGGCCACCAGCGAATCCATCGCCCGCTCGGTCTTGTCGAGGTCGCCCTCGCGCACCCAGACCTGGAGCAGGTGGTCCTTGCCCGAGCGCGAGCGCACCCGCTGCTCGCGCGCGACCAGCCGGGCGGCGACCAGCGCGAACAGGTAGCTCGGCTTGGGAAAGGGGTCGTGCCAGCGGGCGAAGTGGCGGCCGTTGTCGAGCTCGCCTGCCTCGATCAGGTTGCCGTTCGAGAGCAGCACCGGGTAGGCGGCCTTGTTCGCCCGGATCAGCACCGAGTACTCGGCCATCACGTCCGGCCGGTCGAGGAAGAAGGTGATGCGGCGAAAGCCCTCGGCCTCGCACTGCGTGAAGAAGCCCCCGCCCGAGGTGTAGAGACCGGAGAGCCGGGTGTTCTTCTCCGGCGCGCAGGTGTTGCGGATCTCGAGCGTGAAGCTGCCGTCCGGCACGTTGTCGATCACGAGCGCGCCGCCTTCGTGGCGGAACGACACCGACTCGCCGTTGGCCAGGCAGCGGGTGAGGACGATGTCCTCGCCGTGCAGGCGCAGCGCCCCGGCCGGGACGTCGGCGTTGCGCTCGATCTGCATCCGGTTGATGACGAGCGTCTTGGCCGGATCGAGGTCGAAGGTCAGGTCGACCTTCTTGATCCAGAACGGCGGCGCCGCGTAGTCTTCGCGGCGGATCAGGGGAGCGGTGCCTTCGCGCATGATGGGGGCGAGTCCTTGTCTCTGGCTTTCTTGTGCGGCGCCTAGACGCCTTGCTTCAGGCTGGCTTCGATGAAGGCATCGAGGTCGCCGTCGAGCACTTTCTGGGTGTTGCTGATCTCGACGTTGGTGCGCAGGTCCTTGATCCGGCTCTGGTCGAGCACGTAGCTGCGGATCTGGTGGCCCCAGCCGACGTCGGTCTTCGAATCCTCGAGCTTCTGCTGCGCCGCCATGCGGATGCGCATCTCGTGCTCGTAGAGGCGAGAGCGCAGCATCTGCCAGGCCTCGTCGCGGTTGCGGTGCTGCGAGCGGTCGTTCTGGCACTGGACGACGATGCCGGTCGGGATGTGCGTGAGGCGCACCGCCGAGTCGGTCTTGTTGATGTGCTGGCCGCCCGCGCCCGAGGCGCGGAAGGTGTCGGTGCGCACGTCGGCCGGGTTGATGTCGATCTCGATCGAGTCGTCGACCTCCGGATAGACGAAGACGCTGGCGAACGAGGTGTGCCGGCCGCC
>DATCGH010000795.1:0-3611 GCA_036509055.1 Caldimonas sp. | reverse complement strand
CGCCGGACATCGTCGCCCGGCTCAACACCGCGACCAACGAGGTGCTGGCGCAGCCGGAGATCGTCAAGCGCCTGCTCGAGCTCGGCGTCACCGCCACCCCGGGCACGCCTGCCCAGTTCACGAGCTTCGTGCGCAACCAGGTGACGACGCTGCAGCCGGTGGTGAAGACCGTGCGGGTCACGCTCTGAAGGCGACGATGGCCGAGCCATTGACGCTGGAGCGACTGAACGCGGCCGACGCCGCCGGCTTCGTCGCCCTGCTCGACGGCATCTACGAGCATTCGCCCTGGATCGCCGAGCGGGCCGCGTCGCGCCGCCCGTTCGCGACCCTGGCGCAGCTCAAGCGCGCCCTGGTCGAGACACTGGCCGAGGCCAGCCGCGACGAGCGCCTGACCCTGCTGCGTGCCCACCCCGAGCTGGCCGGCAAGGCGATGATCGCCAAGGCGATGACGGCCGAGTCGACTGACGAACAAGGCAAGGCCGGCCTGACGCACTGCACGGCCGAGGAGTTCGCCACCCTGCAGCGCCTCAACGCCGCCTACAACGAGAAGTTCGGCTTCCCGTTCATGCTGGCGGTGCGCGGCCCGCGCGGTGACGGCCTGTCGAAGACGCAGATCATCGCCACCTTCGCGCGCCGGCTCGAGAACCATCCCGACTTCGAGTTCGAGGAAGGGCTGCGCAACGTGCACCGCGTCGCCGAGCTGCGCCTCGACGACCGCTTCGACTACCAGCTGAAACTCGGCCAGCAGGCCTGGGATTGCGCCGAGCTGCTGGCGCGCCACTCCGACCCGGGTTTCGCCGAGAACGGGCAGCTCACCGTCACCTACCTCACCGACGCGCACCGCGCCTGCCAGGCGCAGCTCGTGCGCTGGATGAAGGAGTGCGGCTTCGACGAGGTGACGATCGACGCGGTCGGCAACGTCGTCGGCGTCTACCGCGCCGCGGGCGACGGCGCCGCGAAGCGGCTCCTGACCGGCTCGCATTTCGACACCGTCCGCAACGGCGGCAAGTACGACGGCCGGCTCGGCATCTTCGTGCCGCTGGTCTGCGTGCGCGAGCTGCATCGCGCCGGCCGGCGCCTGCCCTTCGCCCTCGAGGTCGTCGGCTTCTCGGAGGAAGAGGGCCAACGCTACAAGGCCACCTTCCTCGGCTCGGGCGCGCTGGTCGGCCAGTTCGAGGCGCGCTGGCTGGACCAGGAAGACGCGGCCGGCATCCCCATGCGTGAAGCGATGCGCCACGCCGGGCTGCCGGCCACGCCGGCGGCGATCGCCAAGCTGAAGCGCGACCCCGCCGACTACCTCGGCTTCGTCGAGGTCCACATCGAGCAAGGCCCGGTGCTCACCGACCTGGGCCTGCCGCTCGGCGTCGTCACCTCGATCAACGGCGGCGTGCGCTTCGCCGGCGAGGTGCGTGGCATGGCCAGCCACGCCGGCACGACGCCGATGGCGACCCGGCGCGACGCCGCGGCCGCCGTCGCCGAGCTCGCCCTCTACCTCGAGAGGCGCGCGGCCGAGCAGCCGAATCTGGTCGGCACCATGGGCATGCTCGAAGTGCCGGGTGGCTCGACCAACGTGATCCCCGGCCGCTGCCGCTTCAGCCTCGACATCCGCGCCACGACCGACCCGGTGCGCGACGACTGCGTCGCCGACGTGCTCGCTGAGCTGCACGCGATCTGCGAGCGGCGCGGCGTCTCGGGAAGCGTCGAGGAGACGATGCGCGTGGCCGCGTCGCCGAGCGCGCCCGAATGGCAGGCGCGCTGGGAGCGGGCGGTCGCCGCCGCCGGCCTGCCGGTGCACCGCATGCCGAGCGGCGCCGGCCACGACGCGATGAAGCTCGGCGAGGCGATGCCGCAGGCGATGCTGTTCGTGCGCGGCGAGAACTCAGGGATCAGCCACAACCCGCTGGAATCGTCGACCGCCGACGACATGCAGCTCGCGGTCGAGGCTTTCCTCCATCTTCTCGACCAGCTCGCGGCGGAAACCGCGCAGGGACGCCGGCCATGATCAGCGACTACGCCAAGCTCGACCGCTGGATCGACGCCCACTTCGCGGAGGAGACGGCGTTCCTGCAGGAGCTCGTCCGCGTGCCGACCGACACGCCGCCGGGCGACAACGCGCCGCACGCGGTGCGCACCGCCGACCTGCTCGCCGGGTTCGGCTTCATCGCCGATCGCTACGCGGTGCCGGAAGCGGTCGTCCGCGAGCAGGGCATGGCCTCGATCACCAACCTGGTGGTACGCCGCCGCTACGGCGAAGGGCCGACGATCGCCCTCAACGCCCACGGCGACGTCGTGCCGCCGGGCGAAGGCTGGAGCCACGATCCCTACGGCGGCACGGTCGAGGCCGGCAAGCTCTACGGCCGCGCGGCGGCGGTCAGCAAGAGCGACTTCGCCACGTACACCTTCGCCGTGCGCGCGCTCGAGTCGCTCGGCCTGCCGCTCAAGGGCGGCGTCGAGCTGCATTTCACGTACGACGAGGAATTCGGCGGCGAGCTCGGCCCCGGCTGGCTGCTGCGGATGGGACTCACGAAGCCCGACCTGCTGATCGCCGCCGGCTTCAGCTACCAGGTGATCACCGCGCACAACGGCTGCCTGCAGCTCGAGGTCACGGTCCACGGCAAGATGGCCCACGCCGCCATTCCCGCGACCGGCATCGACGCGCTCCAGGGCGCCAACGCGATCCTGAGCGCGCTCTATGCGCAGAACGAGATCTACCGCGGCGTCACCTCGAAGGTCGAGGGCATCACCCATCCCTACCTCAACGTCGGCACGATCGCCGGTGGCACCAACACCAACGTCGTTCCGGGCAAGGTCGTCCTGAAGCTCGACCGGCGGATGATCCCGGAGGAGGACCCGGTCGCGGTCGAGGCGGCCATTCGCCGGGTGATCGCCGAGGCGGCGGCCGAGGTGCCCGGCGTGACGGTCGAGATCAAGCGGCTGCTCCTGGCTCGGGCGCTGCAGCCCCTGCCCGGCAACGCGCGGCTGGTGGCGGCGCTGCAGCGCCACGGCGAGGCGGTGTTCGGCGAGGCGATCCCGGTGTCCGGCACGCCGCTCTACACCGACGTGCGCCTCTACGGCGAGGCCGGAATCCCGGCGGCGATCTACGGCGCCGGGCCACGCACGGTGCTCGAATCGAACGCCAAGCGCGCTGACGAGCACCTCGTCCTCGAAGACCTGCGCCGCGCCACCCAGGTGGTGGCCCGGACCTTGCTCGATCTCCTCGCCTGATCTTTCCGGAGCCCCGATGAAGCACTTCCTCCCGTCCCGCCGCGCCTTGCTGGGCGCCTTCGCCGCCTGCACCCTCGTCGGCGTCGTCGCCCCGGCCGTGGCCCAGGAAACGCCGATCAAGTTCCAGCTCGACTGGCGCTACGAGGGTCCGGCGGCGCTGTTCCTGGTGCCGCTGGCCAAGGGCTACTTCAAGGACGAGAAGCTCGCGGTCACGGTCGATGCCGGCAACGGCTCGGGCGGCACAGTGACGCGGGTGGCCTCGGGCGCCTACGACATGGGCTTCGCCGACATGGCGGCGCTGATGGAATTCCAGGCCAACAACCCGACCGCGCCGAACAAGCCGGTTGCCGTGATGATGGTCTACAACAACACCCCGGCGGCGGTGC
>DATCGH010000794.1:0-3006 GCA_036509055.1 Caldimonas sp. | reverse complement strand
GCAGGCGACGAAGGTGTCGGCGCCGGTCGGCTCGAGCACCACCACGCGCGACGGGATGCCGCCGCTCGCGGCGAGCTGCAAATGCTCGGGCCGGGTGCCGAGGACGACGCTCTGGCCGTCGCTGCCGCCGGCGTTGAGGGGCGCCTGCAGGCGCGTGCCGTCGGCGAGCTCGAACTCGGCGCCGCTGCCGTTGCGCCGCAGCGTGCCCGGCAAGAAGTTCATCGCCGGCGAGCCGATGAAGCCGGCGACGAAGATGTTGACCGGAAAGTCGTAGAGCTCGAGCGGCGAGCCGATCTGCTCGATCCGACCGTCCTTCATGACGACGATCCGGTCGCCCATGGTCATCGCCTCGATCTGGTCGTGGGTGACGTAGATCGAGGTCGTCTTCAGGCGCTGGTGCAGCTCCTTGAGCTCGCTGCGCATCGCCACCCGCAGCTTGGCGTCGAGGTTGGAGAGCGGCTCGTCGTAGAGGAAGACCTGCGGATCGCGGACGATCGCCCGGCCCATCGCCACCCGCTGCCGCTGCCCGCCCGAGAGCTGGCGCGGATAGCGGTCCATCAGTGCCGAGAGCGCCAGGATCTCGGCGGCACGGCCGACCTTGGCATCGACCGTCGCCTTGTCCTTCTTCGCCAGCATCAGCGAGAAGGCGAGGTTCTGCCGCACCGTCATGTGCGGATAGAGGGCGTAGTTCTGGAACACCATCGCGATGTCGCGCTCTTTCGGCGGCACGTCGTTGACGCGTCTCGCGCCGATGCGGATCTCGCCGCCGGAGATCTCCTCGAGGCCGGCGATCATGCGCAGCAGGGTCGACTTGCCGCAGCCCGACGGGCCGACGAGCACCGTGAACGAGCCGTCGGCGATGTCGATGTCGACGCCGTGCAGGACCGCCGTCTCGCCGAAGTTCTTGCGTACTGACTGGATCGTGACGCTGGCCATTTGCGCTCGCGTGAAGGCGGCTTCCCCGCCCGGGCTGCGCGAAGTATCTGCAGCACCGCGCCCCGGCGCCATGAGGGCAAACCGGTAGATCGATGCACCGAGGAATTCATATGATGACCCGACCACCATGCTGACCCGCGTTCCCCTGGTCCGTGCGGCCGCCGTGTCGCCCCTCGTCGCCGAGCGCCTCTCCGACCGCCTCGCCGAGCGCCTCGGCCACGAGATCGACGCCGGTCGCCTCCGCCCCGGCGACCGGTTGCCGACCGAGCAGCGCCTCGCCGACGCACACGGCGTCTCGCGCACCGTGGTGCGCGAGGCGGTGCACCAGCTCAAGTCGCGCGGCCTGCTGCGCTCGCGCCAGGGCTCGGGCGTCTATGTCACCGCGCCGCCGGCCGCGGCGCTCCAGCTCGATCTCAGCCTGATCGCCTCCCTTGACGACGTGATGCAGGTGCGCGAGGTGCGCCGCGCCCTCGAGGCCGAGACCGCGGCGCTGGCCGCCGAGCGGGCGACGCGGCTGCAGGTCGCGGCGCTGCGCCGGGCACTGCGGGCGATCGACCGCAGCGCCGCCGAAAGGCGCGACGGCGTCGAGGAGGACCTCGCCTTCCACCGCCTCCTCGCCCAGGCGGCAGGCAATCCGCACTTCGGCCGGATCCTCGAATTCCTGGAGCAGTACAGCGAGGAAGCGATGCGCGTGACCCGACGCAACGACGCGACCCGGGCAGAATTCGTCGAGGCGGTCCGCCTCGAGCACCGTGCCATCGTCGACGCGATCGACGCCGGCGACCCGGCCCTGGCGCGGCGCCGCGCCATCCAGCACATGCGCGGCGGCGACCGGCGGATGCGTACCGCCGCCCCGCTCGCTGCCACACCCTGAGGAGAAACGACATGAACATCCTGATCACCGGCGGCGGCGGCTTCATCGGCTCGCGCCTCGCCCGCGCCCTGCTCGACCGCGGCAAGCTCGGCGGCCGGACGATCGAGCGCGTGGTCCTCGCCGACCAGGTCTCACCGAGGCCCGAGCTCACGAGCGACAAGCGCGTCGAGGCCCGCGTCGGCCCGCTGCTCGGCCAGTGCGAGGCGCTCGGCAAGGAAGGCTTCGACAGCGTCTTTCACCTCGCCTCGGCGGTGAGCGGCGAGTGCGAGGCCGACTTCGACCTCGGGTTGCGCTCCAACCTCGACACCACCCGGGCGCTGCTCGACGCCCTGCGCGCGGCGACGGTGCGCGGCGCAAAGCCCGCGAAGCTGGTGTTCTCCAGCTCGGTCGCGGTGTTCGGCCCCGATCCGGCCAAGCCCCTGCCCGACCTCGTCGCCGACGACACCCTGCCCGCGCCCAAGACGTCCTACGGCACGCACAAGCTGATGTGCGAATACCTGATCGCCGACTATTCGAGGAAGGGCTTCATCGACGGCCGTTCCGCGCGGCTGATGACGGTGACGGTGCGGCCGGGCCGGCCGAACGGCGCCGCCTCCTCGTTCTTCTCCGGGATCATCCGCGAACCGCTCGCCGGCGAGGAGGCGATCTGCCCGGTGCCGGCCACGGTCTCGCATCCGCTCACCTCGGTGGCGCGCACGGTCGAGGGGCTGATCGCGATCCACGAGGCGAGCGTCGAGCAGCTCGGCGGCCGGCTCGCGCTCAACCTGCCTGCGGTCAACGCCACCGTCGGCCAGATGCTCGATGCGCTCGAGGAGGTCGCGGGCAAGACGGTGCGCGAGCGGGTGCGCTTCCTCCGCGACGAGGTCATCGCCGGCATCGTCGGCAACTGGTCGCGCGGCTGCACCGCCGAGCGCGCGGCGCGGCTGGGCCTGCAAGCCGACAAGGACTTTGCGAGCATCATCCGCCAGTACATCGCCGACTGCCGCGAGACGCCGGGCGGCGCCGCGGCGCTGAAAGGACTCCCTTCATGAACCGGATCGACCTGCAGGGCCGGGTCGCCATCGTCACCGGCGGCGCGCAGGGCATCGGCTACGCCATTGCCGAGCGCATGCTCGCCTCGGGCGCCTCGGTCGCGCTGTGGGATGCCGACAGCGAGAAGCTCGCCGAAGCCAAGGGCACGCTCGGCGCTTCCGGCC
>DATCGH010000793.1:0-2032 GCA_036509055.1 Caldimonas sp. | reverse complement strand
GCGCCTATGCGGTGCTGCACCTGTCGTCGAACTGCACCTTGCCGTCGCCGCCGCCGATCCGCTATTCGCTCTTCGCCGAGGTCGACCCGACCCATCGCGGCATCGCCAAGGTCGAGCGGCCCGGCGAGCCGGTGGTGCTGTCGGTGCTCGACCCGGCGCGGTCCGGGGCAGCGGGCCCGGGCGCCGCGGGCCCTGCCGCATCGGGCGCGAGCGGTCCGGCCGCGGCCGCCGCGGCGCCATCGCGCTGGCAGTTCCTCGAGGAGGGCATCCGCCACATCCTCGGCGGCTACGACCACGTCCTGTTCCTGCTCTGTCTGCTCCTGCCTGCGGTGATGCGGCGCCGCGACGGCCGCTGGCAGCCGGTCGAGCGACTGTCGCAGGCGATCCTGCCGGTGGCCGGCATCGTCACCGCCTTCACCGTGGCGCACTCGATCACCCTGGCGCTCGCCGCGCTCAAGCTGGTGTCGCTGCCGTCCTGGTTCATCGAGCCGGCGATCGCGGTGACGATCGTGCTCGCGGCGATCGACAACGTCTGGCCGGTGTTCCCGGTGCGGCGGGTGGTCGTCACCTTCTTCTTCGGCCTGATCCACGGCTTCGGCTTCGCCAGCGTGCTCGCCGAGCTGAACCTGCCGACCGCCGACTTCGCCTGGGCCCTCTTGCAGTTCAACCTCGGCCTCGAAGTGGGGCAGTTGCTGGTGGTCATCGCCGCGACTGCCGTGCTGTTCGGGCTGCGGCATCGGCTGCGCTACGCCCAGGTCGTGATCCGCGGCGGCTCCCTCGTGGCGATGGCGATCGCCGGCCTCTGGTTCGTGGAGCGCGTCGCGGACGTCAAGGTGCTCCCGTTCTAGGCCCCTGACTTACAATCGACCCATGGACCACTTCAAGAGCGAGAAAGGCATGTCGGTTATGACACCGCGAACTACTTTCGCCCTCCGCAGGGTGTAGGCCGCCGCGCGTCCCGACATCGCAATCCCTTCCTCTTGTCCATCACAGCGCGGCCTTGGCCGCGCTTTTTGTTTTCCGGAGTTGCAGACATGGTTTCGATCGAACTTCCCGACGGCTCGCGCCGCGAATATCCCGGACCGGTCACGGTCGCCGAGGTCGCCGCATCGATCGGCGCCGGCCTGGCGAAAGCGGCGCTGGGCGGGCGGGTCGGCCGCGGCACCGAGAGCCGGGTCGTCGACACGAGCTACGTGATCGATCACGACGAGCGCCTGGCGATCGTCACCGACAAGGACGCCGACGGCCTCGCGCTGATCCGCCACTCGACGGCGCACCTGCTCGCCTATGCCGTCAAGGACCTGTTCCCCGACGCGCAGGTGACGATCGGCCCGGTCATCGAGAACGGCTTCTACTACGACTTCTCGTACAAGCGCCCCTTCACTCCCGAGGACTTGGCGGCGATTGAGGCCAGGATGGTCGAGCTGGCGAAGAAGGACGAGGCGGTGACGCGGCGCGTGCTGCCGCGCGACGAGGCGGTGGCGCATTTCAACGCCATGGGCGAGGCCTACAAGGCGGAGATCATCGCCAGCATCCCGTCGAACGAGGACGTCTCGCTGTACCGCGAAGGCGCGTTCGAGGACCTCTGCCGCGGCCCGCACGTGCCGAGCACGGGAAAGCTGCGCCACTTCAAGCTGATGAAGGTGGCGGGTGCCTACTGGCGCGGCGACCACCGCAACGAGATGCTGCAGCGGATCTACGGCACGGCCTGGGCCACCAAGGACGAGCTGCAGCAGTACCTGCACATGCTCGAGGAGGCGGAGAAGCGCGACCATCGCAAGCTCGGCCGCGAGCTCGACCTGTTTCACATCGACGAGGTCGCGCCCGGGGTCGTGTTCTGGCATCCCAAGGGCTGGGCGGTCTGGCAGGTGGTCGAGCAGTACATGCGCCAGGTCTATCGCGACACCGGCTACCTGGAGGTGAAGGGCCCGCAGCTCCTCGACAAGAGCCTGTGGGAGAAGACCGGCCACTGGCAGAACTACCGCGAGAACATGTTCACGACCGAGTCGGAGAAGCACGAGTACGCGCTCAA